>CALBCY010000284.1 GCA_937927195.1 uncultured Chitinophagales bacterium | reverse complement strand
AAATATTGTGTTGATTTTAAAATCCTTCAATCAATTGTATTTCAAGCTCCAAACTGTCGAAGTAATTAACCTCGAAAGTACAATCGGACCAGTCAGGAGAACTTAAGACAGGAACAAAATTATTTGAAAAACCATAAGGTTCTCTTGGCAATGGAATGATGCTTCCTGAAATATTTATTTCACCACTAGAATCCACATCGTGAAAAATCGAAAATGCATAGACACCAGGCTCAATATCATCAAAAGTAACTTCCAAATCCTCTAATGAGGAAATTTCCGGATAGGCGAAAGCATGTTCATTCTCTGTTAGTTGGTTGTCGACATCTACATCCCATGTATCCTTATTATCGTACAAAGCAATATTCATATTGCCTTCTGCGTCCATAATATTGCTGACTTTTAAAACAATGGTGGCAAGGCTGTCAACCTGTTCAGTAATAAGTATTGGAGCTGGTTCAGGTAAATCGTCATCATTGCAAGAAAGTACACAGACAAGACTAAATAAAAGAACACAAAAAAGAGTGTAATTTTTTAACATAAGCAAGGTTTAGTTTCATAATACATACAAAAAAGTAGGTATCAATCAGAAGGTTTTGGTCTAGTTTGTTTTTGTAAAAAGCCTGTGTAAAATTCAATCACAGTATTGGCTCCTTTATAATGAAATTCAACGGTCCATAAAATGGGGTAGCTTACAAACCATTTAATAACTAATATAAATTTAGAAAATTCTAAGCCAAAATAGAATTTTTATTAATTAATTACTTAATCCAACTTGTTAAAGTTCAGCTTTTAAGACTGGCTTGTTCAACCAGATTTTGGTAAACGACCCGCCAGCCTTCCCATCCATCTGTTTCTGAAAGACTGTGATTGTGCCAAACTGGTGAGAAAAGTCCATTTACTTCCTGCACTTCCTCAATCAAGTTGCAGATTTGTTGGATGGCCTTATCTGGATTTAGGTTTTTGTAAAATTTTAGGGTAACATCCATTACGCAAAATGGATAAATTCTTAAGGGAAGTGGCATTTCACGAGTCAATAAATAGAAATTGAAGGAAGACGCAACGCCTGCTCGAAAACCTATCTCATCAGGAAAACCCATCGAATACTCTTTCTGTATTTCTAAATCACTCAATAGCTCATAGGTCTGAGGCAAACTCAGTTTTAAATAGTGCTGACGACTTCTAGAAATTTCTTTTTTAACGATCCCATTCAGCACCCTTATTTCACGCTGAATAATCGATTCATTCGTTCCCGATTTATAGGATGGATGGATGCCAACAGCACAATGATCGCTAATAGATTGAATCAATTCTCGAAACCCCAATCGATAGGAACCAATGTTTTTGTCAAATGCTCCGTATTCACCAACTAAAAAAAAGAAAATAGGATCGAGCTTGAAGGTTTTTTTTAGATAACTCAGATAGTCATAAGTATCATAAGGATCTTGTTTTTTAGCAAAAAGGACCTGCAATTGATCGCCGATTTTTGCAAAGTTCAAATTCTTTAAAGCATTTAAGAATCCACCCATAGATCGAATGAATCCTTTGTTCTTAAAGGAATAGGCAATGTCTATATCATAAGTTGGCAAAAATGAATAGCCATGCAAGGGATTAGATTCCAGTCGGGGATAATCTGCTTGAAGTTTCTCTAGAATTTGATAAGCCCAGATATTTATAATAGGCTTCTGAAGAAAACCAGATTGATAAGCTATGCTCGCTTTGGCGGGAAACCTTCCATGGGCATCCGGCACATAAGGGAGATATTCTTCATATCGACTGACAAGGTAAAAACTGGCTGCAAATGGATCAAATGGAAAAGCTGAGTCTGGATGCGCATGGGCAAAAATAACCGTTTGCTTTTCGTAATTGGTTTTTTCTATGTTTTGCTCTTTTATACCCTTTTCAATTAATAAATCTTGTGCATAGAAAAAGATCTCTTTGTCCAAAGGACTCTTGCTGTAGTTTATTTTTGCTCCAATAAAATCATTAAAATGCTCTTGATCTAGGGTGATTTTATATTCAACACCCAAGATTTCACCAAAAATCAAATTGAAAATGTATTTCAATCTTGGTTTGACAACTGGAGTATATACTAGCAGCATAAATTATGAAATTCGTTTCTCTAAATTTTGTGTTTATCAAGCCAATCCCACTTCCGTTTCCGCTTGCGCTTCCGCTTCCGCTTCACTTTGGTGTTTCACCAAAGTTTTCACCAAAGTTATCACCAAAGTCATTCACCAAAGTCATTCACCAAAGTTATTCACCAAAAGAATAACCAATGCCTTAAAGAGCCTCTGTTTTTAACAAGGGACACACATTGTACCTAGGATCACCAGTATCAGCTCTTATGGCTTTCAACCCTTCATATACGTTGTTTATCCCAATTTTATTTGCCCATTCAAATGGACCGTAAGGATAATTGGTACCTAATTTCATTGCCAGATCAATGTCTGTTCGGTTCGCCGTGCCTTCCTGAACCGTTATAAAAGCTTCATTAATGATCAGGAAAATTACTCTTGGACTAACCATTCCGACTCTGTCAGCAACAGTTTTACTTTCTATTCCCATGTCTTTTAAGCAAGCATTGATCGTATCAGACTGGTCATTAAAAGGGAGGCTGATTTCCCAAAAAGCCCGATTAATAAAACTGGGTAAGGCATTGAAACCTGCTATAATTGGCTTTTTATCTTTGCAATACAATTTTATAGTACTTCCCAATTCAATTTTTGTGGATGAAACAAAAAAGACCGTGTTTTCCATTGCTGAATAACTTTCGATCATTTCAGGATGATCATCAAAGTTCAAATCGATTAGAATATCCACTTCATTGGGAACAGCATCCTTAGAGCCGTAAGCTATATTTATAGATGCTCCGCCTTGATTCAGCCTTTCCTTTAGCTCCTCAACTCGTTTTTCTTCTCCACAAACAAAAATATTCATAATGCTTCTCTATATTTGATCCAAACAAAGTTCATCAAAAAATCTGTGTTAATCTGGTGCATCTTTGGTGAAAACCACAGACCACAAACATCCACAATATAAAATTACATTAATACTATGTCAAAAAAGATAATTAAGACCAATAATGCCCCACAACCCATTGGACCCTATAACCAAGCCGTTTGGGGAGGAGACACATTATATATTTCAGGTCAAATAGCCATCGACCCAACATCTGGTGAATTGAAGATTGAAGAATTGAAAGAGGAAGCTCACCTGGTAATGAAAAATTTGAATGGAATTCTTTCTGAAGCTGGGCTTACATTTAACAATGTAGTCAAAAGCTGTATTTTCTTATCTGATATGAACAACTTCGGTACCGTTAATGAAATTTATGGAAGCTATTTTGATGGAATGGAAGCTCCTGCAAGAGAAACTGTAGAGGTATCTTGTCTTCCTAAGAAAGTGAATGTTGAAATATCTATGATTGCCGTGAAATAAATTCCTGATAACAATCAACAAATCTCTTCGTTCCAAGAGCTCTAGCTTGGTAAACGGAATCGACTGCGGCTTCTAGCCGCCCGAGCACATCCCTAGTGGGAGAACAAAGAACAAAGACACAACAACCCACTCTAAAGCCTTTCTACTTTAAGCGAAGCGATCTTTCCTTTGGGATAAAAATGGTGATACATTTTGTAGACATTAGTGTATCAATTTTTGAACAACAGATTAAAAACAGATTGCTTAGTAATTTTAGCGGGCCGAACACCATTTTTTTTTAGCTAATAAATGAAATAAATTACTGTTCCCAATGTGAGACTGTAGCACATTCGTTATCAATTAATAATCCATTTTTATTAATTTAAACTGTCCCATTTTGGGAATTTCCATCGTCCCAAAATAGGAATGAAAATTTTGTTTTGGCATTGTAATTGCACTGTTAAGATCGTAGAACAATTAAGAAATAAGTTTTTTCTCATAGTATATATTTATTTAGATTTTGAGTTAACCCCTCCGTTTTTTTTCTTTGTTCAATTCCCCCTTCATGCTACTTATTAATCTGTCTAATGCTATGCCCAAACTTAAATTGTTTGGACAAACGCAAATGACACAAGCAAAAAATTATGGTAAGCAGAAGTTCATTTTATAATCAAGCTACGACAGAAATTCAAGCATTGGCTATGACAGTTAACTTTGATAGAGCAATTGAAAATTTTGGTAGCTCTTCCATTCCTTTAGGCGAAAGATTAATAGAAACAGGACCACTGAAAGGCTTGACGGTTGATCAGCTATTATTAGAAGCAAGGGCAATATTGAACAAAGGAATAACGGTTTTTTCAGAGACAGAAATACTACAAACGATTACCATTATAAACCAATCGTATGTTGAAGATGTTTCCGTTTCCGAACTAAACATTGAATTAATAAATTAAAAACACAGCACATAAAAAATTTAAGCGAGTAATTATTAATTAATGATATTAGTGGTTTAGTGAATTTTTTTCATAAGTAAAAGAGGAGGGATTGATTTTCCTGAAATAGTTTTTCTTTCCCTTCTTTTTGCTTTTTCCTCCATTTTTTCCTCCATTTTTTCTTCCTTCGTAATAGACAATAATTTTTGAATTAAATGCAATACCTCCAACTGCATTATTTATAACTATTTATTTAAAACATTCTTTAACAAACAAAATTTTTAATCATGAAAAATTTATTACTAATTTTTTCAATGGTCTTGTTGGCGGTATCTGTAAACGCACAAGATATTCTTCGTACTCAAACGCCTGGTGGCTGGGGGGCATCTCCTAAAGGAAATAATCCTGGTATGTTTCTTCAAAACAATTTCGATGCTGTATTTGGAGCTGAAGGGATCATAATTGGTTCTGGTGGAAATACAATGACATTTACAAGCGCAGAAGCTATTAAAAACTTTTTGCCATCAGGTGGAACACCAACGGCAATTGAAGGAACATACATAGATCCTACTGTAGAAATTCGCAATACGCTTTCAGGCCATCTTTTAGCTTTAACTATTACTATAGGTTTTGACAGAGCAATCGAAGATTTCGGTCAATGTCCAATGTTGTTGGAAACATTAGAAGCAGGTATTGGTGATTTGGCTGGAATGACTGTCGCTCAAATTTTGGAAGAAGGAAATCGCGTTTTAGGTGGAGAAACATCTGTTTACACTGCTAGTCAATTGACTAGTGCTTTAAGCTTAATCAACGAAAATTATGTTGATGGTGAAATTACTGGCGACTTTCTTGTTAAACCAGGCAGTGGTGGAGGATTTGAACCACCTATCTCTGATCCAGGTGCTGGTACTCCTGGTGATACTTTGCCTCCTTTCGATGGTGGTGAATTGTTTAAATTCTAATTAAATTTTTTTTAGACAGTGGGGGAGATCTCCCACTGTTTTTTTTCTTTTTTTCTTGATTTTATTTTACTCTTCGATTTTGAATTTTATTGAATCCTAACTGAAATGAAATTTTAAAATGAAATTGCCATTATTCATACTTTTTCTCTTGTTTAGTTGCAATATCTTTGCTCAGGTTACTATTGAACAAGAAGGGAAGAATGTTCATATTGTTCATGCAATTAGTGAGAATGACAATTTGCACAAAATTGCCACTTATTATGGAGTTGAAGTATTCAAGTTGAAGGAATACAACCAGCTTGTTTCAAATGAATTGGATACACTGAAAATTATCAAAGTTCCTGTTAAAGTTCAAATTACTACAAGGAAAAAAAATGATGGGAATTATGTTCTGCATAAAGTACAAGAACAAGAACAATTACATGCAATTGCCGATTTATACCAAACCAGTCTAACTGATTTAAAGAGAATTAATCAAAAGAAAAAAAATATAGTTCGCCCTGGTGAATATCTCCTTATCCCAAACAATTTTCCAATCAATACGGAGTCTAATAACACTGTTATCTCAGGCTTGCTTTCAGTTGGCTTTTATAGTGGTACAGATTGGGAAGGAGAAAATTCAACTAGCTATAATCTAAGAGGCAGATTAAGTCTGCAAAATGTTTACAAAAAAGATAAGTTTAAAATACTCAGTCAAGGGAATTTTAATATGGGCTTTAGACATGAAATTGGCAGCATTTTTTATAAAAACATCGACCAATTTCACATTAGAAATCAATTTCAATATCATATTAATCCCAATATTGCTATTTTTGGCTTAAGTGCATTGAAAAGCCAATTTGCAGATACTAATTATCCACTTGCAGACGGAAGTAAAAGATTGGTTTCTTCCTTTATGGCTCCTGGATTCACCAGCTTAGCAACAGGATTTGTATTAAACGGCGAAAACTTTTTGATAAATTTTGGACTATTTGAGTTTAAAAATATTTTCGTTTTACAGGATAAAATTTATGGTGTTAGAACCTATGCTTATGGCGTGCCAAGAGGGGTGAAAAAATATACACTGAAAGGTTGTTCTATAAGAGCAGATATTAACTATTATGAAAGTGAAAGATTCAATTTCGCAGCGAGTTTATTTTCTTTTTTTAATAGTGATATTTTCACAATGGAATTACGTGGTAATTTAACCTATAAACTTAAAAAATGGGTAAAATTGACCATCCTCGGAGAACTTCAATATGATAAGTTTTACGAAAAAACACTTCAATACAGAACTGAAGTTTTGGTTGGTGTTTCTCTATATAAAAATAAAGCCAAAAGGTAAAAGAATCATTGCTTTTTAAACCACCTCAATAACTCAATAATTTTTCAATTTCAATTGTCAATTTTTCCGTATTTGGCAACATCGCTTTTTCTAGTTTAAGGTTCAAAGGAACCGCTGGCAATGTGATTGCACCGACACACTTTACAGCTGCATCCAATTGCTCAAAACACTGCTCTGAAATTAGTCCTGCTATATTACGAGCAAATGAATTGTCTATGCATTCTTCCGTAAGAACGATGACTTTGTTATGTTTTCGAACACCTTCCAAAATTGCATCAATATCCAATGGTTCTAAGCTCCTAAGATCTAAAATTTCTATACAGCCTTCAAACGATTTAGCAGCGTTTAAGGACCAATGAACACCCATCCCGTAAGTAACAATGAAGAGGCTTTCACCATTTTCAACTTTGTCTTTTTCCGCCGCCAAAGCAATCCTCGCTTTTCCCAATGGAATTATATAATCCTTATCAGGTTCTGTGGTTCGGGCCGCCTCGGTTCCAGGAACTTTAGACCAGTACAAGCCTTTGTGTTCCAATAGGACAACAGGATTGGGATCTAAAAATGCAGCTTTCAACAAGCCTTTCATGTCTGCAGCGTTTGAGGGATAAACGATCTTTATTCCTTTAATGCCCAATAAGCTGGTTTCAACGCTTCCAGAATGGTAAGGCCCACCCCCACCATAAGCACCAATTGGTACCCTAATTAAACTTTGAACAGGATATTTTCCTTGTGACAAAAAGCAGGATTTTGCAAGCTCAGTAGCCAACTGATTTATAGATGGCCAAATATAATCTGCAAATTGAATTTCTACAATCGGCTTACATCCAGCGGCCGTCATGCCAGCTGTTGAACCAACAATATATGCCTCTTGAATGGCAGTATTGAAAACACGTTCCTCACCAAACTTTTGAGCCAGAGTAGCAGCCTCTCTAAAAACACCACCTAGTCTTCCACCAACATCTTGCCCGTATAAAACGGCTTCTGGATATTCTTGCATCAATTCCTCCACTGCATAAAGAGCAGCATCCACCATGACCACTGTTTTACC
>CALBCY010000283.1 GCA_937927195.1 uncultured Chitinophagales bacterium | reverse complement strand
TAACCGCTTTTCGTTGTGCAAATTATGGCTTTTGCTCCGACCTCTTCTGAAATGGAAATGGCATTGTAACAAACAGCGTCCGATAAAAATTTACTGCTCGTTTTGTCCAATTTATGTGGCAGGTTGTAAATTCTGTCATCCAACTCAGATCTTTCCAAAATGCGCTGCATCGTTTCGACCACCTTCACTGGATACTTACCAACAGCAGTTTCACCACTTAACATTACAGCATCAGCACCATCGTAAATCGCATTCGCAACATCTGTCACTTCAGCTCTAGTCGGAATTGGCGCTTCGATCATAGACTCCATCATCTGTGTTGCGATGATAACTGGCTTGGATGCCTCTATGCATTTTTTTACAATATTCTTTTGAGCAGTTGGCACATTTTCTACAGGAATTTCTACTCCTAAATCTCCCCTTGCTACCATCACCGCGTCAGAAGCTTCAATAATAGCATCTAAGTTTTCTAAGGCTTCTGGCTTTTCAATTTTGGCCACAATTTTTGCAGGATGCCCCTTAAATTCAATCATCCCACGAAGTTTGATAATATCGTTGGCCGTTCTGACAAAAGACAAGGCAATCCAGCTGATGTCAAGCGTCAAAATATATTCGAGGTCCTTGATGTCTTTTTCCGTAAGAGATGGAATAGAAATTTTGGTCTCTGGAAGGTTCACTCCTTTTTTTTGTTGAATCAATCCGCCATATACCACCTCAACCATCACATCAGTAGCATTGACAATCTCCACTACCTTCAATTCAATTTTACCATCATCAATTTTAACCGTCTCGCCTATTCTGGCATCTTGGGCAAAACTTTCATAAGACAAATAAAGTTTCTTCTTGGTTCCTTTGATTTTTTTTGTGGTTAGAATGATTCTATCTCCAGTTTTTACCTCAAAAGGACCATCTTGAAGTTCTCCCAGTCTAATTTTTGGCCCCTGCAAATCTGCCAGAATAGCGGTTTTACTCCCTATTTCTTTGTTAATCTGATTAATCAATTTCACAGAATTTCCATGATTTTCATGAGATCCATGAGAAAAATTGAGTCGAAATACATCCACTCCTGTTTCAATTAAACTTTTAAGAATTTTCTTGTCAAGGCAACTTGGTCCAAGCGTTGCAACAACTTTAGTTTTCGTATTCGGGTTTGCCATTCTGTTCGTATTTGTTATTGTACTATTTCTGATATGAAAATAAATGCTAGGCTTTAAACTGTTATAACAGTGTATATCTCTTATTGATTAAAACACTTCCTGTTGGTCTATTCCTAATGTATTATTCCTTTCTCTTTCGATTTTGTTCCAAAAAATTAAAACTATTGGAAAAATATTGATGCTTTGGGTTCAAAAAAGCAAAATTCGAACAAAAAACTTTCAAAAAAATCTATATAAGACAAAGAAACAAATGATAAAACATCTAGGAAAATGTCTTTAAAAACCATGAGTTATTTGGGATAAAATTAGGGCTCAATATTGGTTTATTAAAAACAATTGCCTCTAAACTACTTAATTAGCTGCAATAATAAGCTAAATATCCGCATAGTGTTAACATTACACTATGAAAATTCATATTTGTTTGGTTTAAACCTTTGTCTGTTTGATTAGCCTTATTAAAATATGGTAAAAAGGTCTTTACCATTGTTTATTTCAATGCAAAACACTTACTTTTGCCGAACTTTAAAAAAAATATTAGAGATGTCTGAATTAGAATCAAAAGTTAAACAAATAATCGTCGACAAATTAGGGGTAGACGAAAGCGAAGTTACACGTGAAGCAAGCTTCACAAATGATCTTGGCGCCGACTCACTAGATACAGTAGAGTTAATTATGGAATTCGAAAAAGAGTTTGATATCTCTATTCCGGATGAAGAAGCTGAAAAGATCCAAACGGTAGGTCTAGCTTACGATTATTTGAATGAAAAGAAGGCTTAATTAAGCTTTTAGCTTATTAATCTTTTATTCTTGCCAATCAAATAGCCTGCAAAGCAAGCTATTTGATTGGCTATTTATGTTTTAGAATTTGAAATGAATAAATGCTTGCTTGAATAAATACATGATTTATTTTTGCCGGCCCATTTCATTGTAAACTCATAAGATAAATACATTAGGTAAATACATAAAAATATGGTCTTTGCTGAAATGTTTTTTTAGCGAGCCAAATTGTTATCAACGAAAATTTTCTGGTTTTCCAGCTCTTCTATAATTTTTGTGCGCTATTTTTATTCTGATTAACAAATCCAATAATATCTCTGTTCATGGAAGGTAAAAAAGTGGTTATTACAGGTTTAGGAGCTTTAACTCCAATTGGTAATAACGTAGCCGACTATTGGCAAGGGCTTAAAGACGGCCAAAGTGGTGCTGATTTAATCAAATCATTCGATGCTACAAATTTTCGTTGCAAATTTGCCTGTGAATTAAAAGGATTTGATCCACTTGAGCACTTTGACAGAAAAGCTGCAAGGAAGATGGATCCTTTTACTCAATATGCCATGGTTGCAGCTGATGAGGCAATAGAAGATTCAGGAATAAAATCTGGCAATATTCCGCTTGAAAAGATTGGCGTTATTTGGGGATCGGGCGTTGGTGGATTGCTTACTTTCCAGAATCAAGTCCTGGATTATGGTGACAATGGGAGAGACAATCCCAATTACAAATTCAATCCTTTTTTCATTCCGAAAATGATCATTGACATTGCTCCAGGTCATATTTCAATCAAACATGGCTTTAGAGGTCCAAACTTTTCGGTCGTTTCTGCCTGTGCTTCCTCAACAAATGCTATATTAGATGCGTACTATTACATAAAGCTCGGCAAAGCAGATGCTATTGTGGCCGGTGGTTCAGAAGCTGCTGTTACAATCAGTGGTGTTGGTGGATTTGGAGATATGAGAGCCTTATCGACTAGAAATGACGATCCTAAGACAGCTTCCAGACCATTTGATCTGGACAGAGAAGGATTTGTTCTTGGCGAAGGAGCTGGTGCGATTATTGTAGAATCAGAAGAAAGTGCCCTTAAAAGAGGGGCAAAAATATATGCTGAAATATTGGGTGGTGGTTTGTCAGCAGACGCTCATCACCTCACTGCTCCACATCCAGATGGGCTTGGAGCAAACTTGGTTATGCAGAATGCTTTAAACGAAGCGGGCATTCAGCCAGAGGAGGTTGATTATATCAATGTTCACGGAACCTCGACTCCATTAGGAGATGTTTCAGAAGTAAAAGCGATCTCTCAAGTTTTTGGAGATCACACATATAAATTAAATATTAGTTCGACTAAATCAATGACTGGGCATTTGCTTGGTGCGGCGGGGGCGATTGAGACCATTTCTTGTATAATGGCAATTCAACAAAGCGTAATACCTCCAACGATCAATCATTTTACGGATGATCCAGAATTTGATCCGAATATTAACTTCACATTTAACAAAGCGCAAGAAAAAAGCGTTGACATAGCCCTTAGCAACACATTTGGCTTCGGGGGACACAATGCTTCAGTGATCATCAAAAAATACTGATATTTGCGTTTACTTAAAGTTTTTTATAATAAGTTTTTCTCCAAAGACAAGCAATTGTATGGAGAGATCAACAATCTTGTAGGATTTACACCCTCCAATGCAGCCCTTTTCAGGTTAGCATTCAGGCATAGTTCAAGTGCATCCGTTGCCAATAAAAGCAATGAGCGTTTGGAGTATCTTGGCGATGCCGTATTGGATACCATCATCTCCTGCTTTCTATTCAAGAAGTATCCCAAAAAAGGCGAAGGCTTTTTAACAGAAACACGAGCCAAAATAGTCAGCCGTAAAATGCTGGGTGAAATTGGATCCAAACTCGGTCTGCAAGAGCTACTCGAATACAATCACAGTCATGTTGTTGTTAACCCTACCATTATGGGCAATGCATTAGAAGCATTGATTGGAGCAGTTTTTCTGGACGGAGGCTATGAAAAAACCCGACATTTTGTTATTGCCAAGATCATTGTTCCTTACATTGATTTGGATGAGATTCAGCAAACTGAATACAATTACAAGAGTAAAATTTTGGAATGGTCTCAGAAGTTCAACCGAAATGTGGAATTTGAAACCATCAATCAACAAGTTCTCGATGGCAACAACCGCCTATTCGTTGTCGGCTTAATGGTCGATGGACAAATGGTCTGCAAAGGAAAAGGAAAGAATAAAAAATCTGCTCAAAAAGAAGCCTCTAGAATTGGTTTCGATAAGTTGGACATAAAGTTGGATGAATTGATTACGACGTAGAGTGGGCTTCCGGTTTCCGGCGTCAGGTATCAGGTTTTTGACTTTTATTGTTCTTTGAGCCTTTCCGACTTTGCGTTAAAAATTTAATGAAACCAGTGCAGCTTGGTGCGTCTAAATCGTGTTTCCACTGAGAAAAAGGGGATTCTTTGCGACTCCCTGTTAAAAAATTTCACAAAAAAAAGCCAAAGGCCAAAAGCTAAAGGCCAACAGCCTACCTACACAGAAAAACTCTCGCCGCAGCTACAAGTTCGGCTGGCGTTGGGATTGTCGAAGAAAAAGCCTTTTCCGTTGAGGCCTTCAGAGAAATCAAGTTTGGTATCAAACAAATAAAGCATGCTTTTTAAGTCGGTGACAACTTTTTCACCATTGTCCTCAAAAACCTGATCATTTGGCCTTGACTCATCGTCAAAATCAATTTTATAACTCAAACCAGAACAGCCGCCACTAATAACAGAAACACGAAGGAAGGTTTCTGTACCCTTTCCTTCACTTTCCTTTATTTTTTGAATTCTGCTTTTTGCTTTATCTGAAACGTATATCATTAGTAGATTTTTGGACTTTTAGACTTTTTACAAGCTTGGAACCTAATCCAAAAGGCTAAGCCTTACTCATAAAGTTACAACAGTTAAAACTGCCAATCAAGTTCACGAATCACAAAAAGAATTAAATATGGAATAATTTCAATGTTAAAATCCTAAATTGAATCCAAATCTATATATCAGCGGATTGTTGCCGTAAAAAGCTAAATTTGAGCCAGCACACAATCCTGTAACATCAGTATTGCCCAATCCACCATCAGAAAAGTAGAGCACATCGTATTGAACCATCGCACTTAAGAACAAGTTTCCTCCCATTCTTTGTCTGATTCCGCCTCCAACAGGCAATCTTCTGATGCCTCTTTTGCATTCGCCTTGATTGAATCTCATGGTTTCGATGTCTACCTGAGCAAAAAAGTTATTAATAATGTCATACCTGGTCATTAATTTTGCTCCCCAGATATGAGAAGCTTTACTGTTTGATCTATCAAGAAAGTTATATATTGGCCCAGCTCCAGCAACAAACTTGGGTGTGATTTTATAACCAATGATCGGTGAAAAGTCAAAAAATGAATAACCACCGTTGTTAAAACTGCTTATGTTACCACCAATGGTTCCACCTAAAAACAATTTATCCGTTAACTTCTTGGCTCCCGCATCCGGATCCTTAAATTGGCCATTCGTTGAACCAGTACTTCGACTTTGGGAAAAAACCTCGTTGCTGATGGTTAAGCCTAAGAATAGGACAAAAAAGAGGGAGAGTATTGTTCTAATTTTCATTTCGTTCATTTTATTCTTTATATACGATTACCAAAATTAGTTTTGGTTCAATTTCAAGTAAATTTTATAGAAAAATAGACATTAGATGCACGATTTTCGATATTTGACCACAAAATCCATTGCGACTCTGCATGTTTAATGTTTCTTGACTTTCAAAAAACCGATAACAGGCATCAGATTTCAAAAAACATGTTCTTATTATCGAATATTATCGAAAAACTTCGATAATCTAAAAGCCTTTGTGTTTCAGACTTAAAAAATCTTCGTTAGATACTAATTTTATGCGGCTTTTGCCTTGTTTTAGATGGTAGAATTCATAAATTTACTGTATGGTAAAATAGGCTGCACATTTTGTATTTTTACCCAAATAGTAAAATTTACATAATGTTACTTATTGAGCTTGTTTAAAGTTATTTTGACGGCTCATTTGCAAGTCATTGAAAGATTCAATCAACAGCCCATCAATAAAGTTTCATGAAAATGAGGAAGATTGAATCTCATTTTACGCGAAATTATTAAAAACTAATTATTTCAACAAGGAACAGCAAAAAAACAAGCAATTGATAATCAAGTGTTTAAATGACAACATTTGAATATTTTACATATTTTGCTTGTTCTTTCTGTCTATTGTAACTAAATTAAACTAAACAAAAGACTTGTCATGGCACTTGACCTAAGCTTAAAAATTGATCGAATTGATGCAGATATAAGCGTCAAAGAATTTCGTGAAAGATATTACAAACCGCAAATTCCAGTTTTAATTAAAGGACTGGCCAACAAACAACCGGCTGGTGAAAAATGGTCCATCGATTTCTTTAAAGAAACAATGGGACATCACGAAGTGGAACTGTTTGACAATAGAAACAAAGAGCATGAAAAAACAACAGCGCTTAATGGTGATGTTAAAATGCCTTTGAAAGATTACCTTGAAATAATTGAAAAAGACGAATACACACCGCTGAGAATGTTTGTCTACGATATGTTCAAACTAAATCCAGCGCTTCGCGATGATTTTCGCTGTCCTGATTTAGTAAAGGGAAAACTAGGTAAATTAGGTTTCTTCTTTATGGGCGGTAAAGATACAGAGGTTAGATTGCACTTCGATGTGGATTACAACAGTGTTTTGTTGACTCAATTTTATGGTTCCAAAAGAATTGTTTTGGTCGCACCTGAATACCATGACTTAATGTACAAACTACCCTTCAATACCCATTCCAATGTAGATTTGGACAATCCTGATTATGACAAACATCCCGGTCTTCAATATGTGAAAGGCTATGATTTCATTCAAGAAGAAGGAGATTCCTTGTTTATGCCGAGTGGCTACTGGCATTACAACACTTATTTGGAAGGAGGAATCGCGGTTAGTTATCGTAAAATGACTGAAAATCCATCCTTGTTTATTAAAAGTATTTTAAGCTTAGGGGTTTTCCTTCCTATGGACAAAGTAATCAACAAAGTGTTTGGAGATCGTTGGTTCAATTGGAAAACGAAAGTCTCGATTCAAAGAGCCAATAAAGCGATCGCTAAATGTAAAATGGAGAACCCAAGCCCTCCGCAAAATAATGAGAAGCGAACAACAATAAAGAAAGCTTCTTAGCTAATGATCTAAGCACCTTTGGTCGTAATAATAATAATTAACACCAAAGGGAAGCTTGGATAAGGTCAAATTGTATTAGACCCAACAATTGGCTTTGTCTCACAAAATTTAACCCAAGCACCTTTCTTGAAAAAGCCTAAGGGAAGCGCATTAGATCTTTTCGTACAAACAAAAGCTACCAGATACATTTACGTCACGACCTTCACTAATTGGTAAGTCTGTGTAATTAAACAGACCAGTGAATGAGCCCTCAATGGGCCTAAATTCACCATCTTCTCCTAAAACTGCAGTTTGTATATTGAGGGTGAAATTATAGCTAGATATTTGAAATCCACTTTGATTTACTTCGTCTACATAAATGAATAATATTGCGTCATTTGTATCAGAAGATGGATCTGAGGCATAAGATGTAGCACCTAGTTCTATGCCTTCCCCAAAAAGAGACAAAGCAAATGTGTAAGCTTCAATATTGTCCTCCAATGGCTCCCAATTGGCATTTACGCTAACCACTGTCCCATAATTAGAATCATTGAATTCGTTGGCAATAAAACCTGATTTTTCATTGATCTCCATTTCAAAAGTTTGATCCTCGAAAGTCAAACTCAGGCTTCCTCTTTCATTGTTGCAGGGAGTTTCATATTCGAACATTTCGGAATCATCTGGTTCCCCTTCACATGAACTAAAAATGCAAGTCAAGCTTGCCAAGAAAAAAGCAAATAAAATTTGTGTTGTCTTCATTGTAAAATAAATTAATGAAAGTCGCTATTCTTTATATAAGACTTGAGTACTAGACAAAACTTAATTTTACCCATGATTTGTTTGTGCGACCGCTCTGCGGTCGATACTTATTAAATCGATAAAACTAACCTAGTTTGACCTCTCCGAGGTCATTACAAAGTAACCGACTCCAGCGGAGTCGCACAAAAAATGTCTAGGACTTATAGATAAGACTTTATTTAATTATCAAAAATGAAATTGAGTTGAGAGAAATATTATCAAGCCACTGAACCATCTGATGGCTCCGAGGTTTTATCTAAATCTTTAAAGCCGATCAATCCGATTTTTTCTTCATGCAATAAAGTGGCAAAGCTTTGCCTAAACAATTCCAATTCTGACATTCTTCCTTTTAGGTAAAAATGATCAAAGCCACTTGGAAAATTAGTTTCACCAATTTCTTCAGCTAAATGCCAGACAATTTCGGATGTGCCTTCAGGTAAGTTTCTCAAAGTATGTTTTAGGTTGTCAATGCTTGGATTGCCCCAAATAGAATCAATTAGATAATCCGGGCAGCCAACCTTTCTATTTTTCAGAATAACTTCACTGGCGAGGATGCTTTTTCTATTGACTTTTTTTGACAGCTGTATGGCTTTAATGGGTTGCCTTAATACAAATTTCACCATCGTTTTCCTTACCCTTTTCATTATTCCAATATTGCTAAAATGTTTTGACAATTTCATGCTGCAAGAAAGCGGCTGGCGAATTGGCACATTGTAGTCTTGCGCCAAATCCAAAAGGATTTCAAAAAAGGGGGGATAGAAATAAAAAATATTGAAATGACTGTTTAGATGATCAATGGGAACATCCAGTTTCAGGAGTTGCTCGATTTGTACAATTGCTTCCTTCCGCAATTCCTTTTTATCAATTTTATCCAAACGTCCCCAAGTAGAATCAGGTTTAATAAATTGTCCTTGCTCATCGACCAGACTTGAAATTCCATTTCCTGGTGACAAGGGAAATCCTGAACTTACATTCAAGTGAACCCCAATACCAATGTTTGGAAATTGAGCATGAAATTTCTTTATTGATTCCAATCCACTCTTTCTTGTTAAGACAGCAGAGACGGCTGTGAGCAGTCCAGTCTCCGCAGCTTTAAAAATACCTTCGTCAATCGTTTTACTTAAACCTAGATCGTCGGCAGTAACTATTAGTTTTCTTCTTAACAATGCCATTAATTCTTACCTTGCAAGCTTGAATGAAAAGCTCAATGAAAAAACAATGAAAAAACAATGAAATTTAACCATGCCCAATGCGCCTTGGGTATTTACAAAGATAATGGATTTTTGTTTATTTGAAATTTCAAGTTTATCATTCAAACCTTTTTTCTTTATACTTTTTACTAATACTTTGTACTAATTATTAATTCTCTATGAGTGATGTTTTTGCCTGGAAAAGTCAAGATTTAATTCCTTTTGTAGGAGTCATGTCAGTTACGGTCGGTTATTGCCTTTATTGGTTTTTGGCGATTAGCCCTTCGATCAAAGAAAAGTTTTTTGCCAAATACCAAGGCGAAGATGCTTGGGTCAATTGGGTCTTGTACCAAAAAGTTATGGGCGTACTTTTCATGGGTGTATTGCCCGGCATCATTGCTTTTGCTTTGCTCCCCTACTCCCTTGGTGATTATGGATTGAAATTTCAAAATTTCAAAACAAATCTACTCGTGACACTTGGTATTGGAGGCTTTATGGCATTGGTTAACTTCAAGGCTTCACAAAAGCAGGACAATCTGGAAGCCTATCCTCAGATGCGGATAAAAAATTGGACAAAAAAGCGGGTCTTTCTCAATTCTATCGGATGGGCAGCCTATTTGTTTGCCTATGAATTTATGTATCGCGGCATTTTGCTTTGGACCTGTTATTATTCTTTTGGTTTTTGGCCAGCGGTGGCGATAAACATTTCATTCTACGCAGCCACACACATTGCCAAAGGAAAAACAGAAACCATTGGGACCTTTCCTTACGGACTATTTTTGTGCTTCATAACCATATACACTGGAACGATTTGGGTGGCCTATTGGACGCATTTGATATTGGCCTTGAGCAATGCGACTTATTCCATTTATCACAATCCTGAAATGAAATTTGTATGAGTGCTTTAGCTGGTAAGGTGGCCATCATTACAGGTTCCAGCATGGGCATTGGGAAAGCGACTGCTTTGTTATTGGCTGAAAAAGGTTGTAAAGTTGTACTCAATGGAAGAAACGAAGTAAAGCTTCAAAAGGCTTTGTCAACATTTCAGAATGCGGGCCATGATGCCTTCGCCATTGCAGCAGATGTCAGCAAATGGGATAGTTGTGAAATGCTGATTGAAAAGTGTTTGGAACATTATGGAAGGCTTGATATATTAATTAACAATGCTGGCGTTTCTATGCGAGGAAGTTTCGACACACTTGACAAAGAAGTATTCGAAAAAGTTTATGGTGTAAATGTATATGGGGCTTTGTATCCCAGTAAAATTGCATTGCCTCATTTAAAGAAAAACAAAGGCAGCTTGATATTTATATCAAGCCTGGCTGGCCTGAAAGGGATTCCTGATTTATCGGTTTATTCTTCCGCCAAAATGGCCTTGACGGCCATCAGTCAATCAATCCGAATTGAAAATGCAGCAGCGGGTTTACACGTCGGCATAATGTATGTCGGATTTACGCAAAATGAGCCCGGCAAAACCACTATCGGAGCAGATGGCCAAGATCAGTTACTAGAAAAGAGAAGTGAAAAATTTGCGCAAAGTCCGCAGCAAGTTGGAAAGGCTGTTGTTAAAATGATTGAGCGGAGAAGAAGCAGACAAACTTTGAGCTTTGCAGGTAAAATATATGCTTTTATCATTCAATTTTTCCCAAGGATTCTTGAACGAATCAATATTCTCGTACAAAAAAGAATGGAAAATTATTACAAATGAGAAGAAGGCTGGTGGCTTTTAGATATTGACTTTCGGCTTTTATTTTTTTTGGATGGCCTGGAGCGCTTGCTTTCCTTAGGAATAGAAACCGTAAAAGTTGAACCAAGGCCCAGTTTTGACTCAACCTCTATTCTGCCTTTGTGCTTTTCTAATACTTTATTCACGATCGACATTCCCAAACCAGTTCCTTCGTATTCGGAAGAATTATGAAATCTTTTGAAAGGCTCTACGATTTCTTGTATCGTTTTTGCATCTAGTCCAATACCATTGTCTTTTACTTTGATAAAACTATTTTGCCCTTCATTGACTTGAGAAATTTCAATCCTGGGAAGGTGATTTTCATCCTTTGGTTGATACTTTATAGAATTTGAAATTAAGTTTTGAAAAACGATGCTCAAAGATTCTTTATGGCCATAAATGGTTGACAAGTCAGATTTAATTATTTCAACCTTTGATTTACTAATATCATAATTAAATGACAATATCAATTCGTCTATCAAATTATCAAGATCTAATGTTTTAAAAGAATATTCATTTATACTGTATTTGGAATATTGGAGCAAATCATCAATCAGTGTTTTCATTGTTTTTACTCCATGCATAACAAAAGAGAACAATTCTGCCTCCTGTTTATCCTGCCCTTTTAATTTTTGTTGAAGCAAGGAGGTAAAGCCTTCAATATTTCTGAGGGGGGTTTTAAGATCGTGGCTCATCATGTTTGAAAAAAGTAAAATTTCGTCATTTTTCCCTTTCAATTCTTCAATTAGTTTATTTTTTTCATTAGAAAGACTTTTTAGCTTTTCATAAAAATGCATCATCAATAAACTAGAAGGAAATAGTCCAAAGTAAAAAAAGTAATTTTCAAGCAATGCCAATCCAGCCAAGTAATTACAATACACAAATAATATGGACGAGGCGAAGATAAAAACAATTTTAAGTCGAAAATTTTCCAGTAATAATGAGCAAATAACAGGCACAACTAAAAGAATAAAATAGCAGGTATTGTGGTTGCCCAGATAATATGCATGATAGAAGCCTACGATGTAAAAACCAACCGCAAGAAAAGAAATGCCTTGATCATATTTATCGTTGTTAAAAAAAAATTTTGAAAGAACAATTCCTGCTAACAGAATAACACTAGAAAAAGCATAGTCATATTTTGCAAAGAGGACACAAGCTAGTATGTCCACAATCAAAAGGTAGCCATACATCTTTACGAATACCCTAATACTATTTTGTAATGGTTTTAACTCCAAAATTTTCTTTTTCTATAATCTAAATTTGGCCTTTGTTTCAAGAAACAAACTCAAAATGTTCTTAGTTTGTTTGAATCTATTTTCACAATATTCAAGATTAAATAAACAGTATTTTTTTATACGAATTATTACACCTTTAGTTGACTAAAAACTCGAGCGTTTTTTTTTAATCATCACTTTTTAGCTCAACTATAGCAGCAACTTTAAACGAGCGCTGGCTAAAACCACCATTTTGAATATGAATATGAATATGATTGTGAATATGATTATGTTGAAGCTGATGTGTACGCTCAGTTATAATCATTCTCGATACTAAGTTGTTGGCTTATTGATTTTTGAGGTATTTGTAAAATAAGCCACAAATTCTGCTAATCTCAGTTTATTGGCCTCTTTGGATTGAATATATTTGGATTGAATATAAATGAAGAATTGGACGAAATCCATTTTACAGAAAAGTAATAAACTAAATGCCAATCTTTAAGCAAGAAGAAAATAACAAAGACACATATTTAGCCATAAATAAAAGAAGGCCCAGCTTTACAAGGGCAGAAGAAGTTAGAAAAATTAAGCTAGTGGATCTAGGAATTTATTGATGGTGAAAAAATCATCAGATTAAACGTAGCCATTGTCTTCGAACCACTTGACAGCTTCTTTTACCCCAATTTCAATTGGTGTTTGCGGGAGTTTCAATTCTTCAACAGCTTTAGCTGGAGAAAAATAATGCCCATCGCAGGCTATTCTGGCAAGTGGATAAGAAATTCCAGGCTTTTTCGAGGTTACAGTTGCCATTGCAGAGCCAAACATCCCCACTGTCTTCATTAGAAAATTGGGAACGGAATATCGAGGTGGTTTTCGCTGAATGACTTTACCTATTCTGGTTAGGGCTTCTCTAAAACTGAGATTTTCATGTCCTAATATATAAGTTTCACCCAATCGACCAATTTCCAATCCATTTGCTATTCCGTGGGCAACATCTTTTACATAAACCCAATTTTTGCCTCCTTTGGATAAAGCTGGGAGTTGATCATTTAAAAAAGCGATGATCATTTCTCCCGAACTAGGTTTGGAATCATAAGGGCCTACCATAAAAGTTGGATTGACCACCATAGCAGGTAAATCAAATTTTTTGAAAGCCTCCAAGACAATTTCCTGGCCAATTCTTTTGCTGTCTATATAGTCCAGTCCGTACATATGAGATTTGGAAGGACTGTCTTCATTTCCAGGTGAATTTTTAGTTCCAAACCCAAAGGAGCTTGCACTTCCTACCTGAATCAATCTTTTTATTTTGTTTTGAAGAACGGCTTGAATGACATTCTCTGTTCCAATGACGTTTACTTTGTGGTAAATCTCTCCCCGACTTGGCCAAACATCAGTAATTGCAGCTACATTAATGAAATAGTCCATTCCTTGACTCAAAGTAATCAGCTCATCTTTATTGGTGACATCTCCTTCAACAATGTCAATATCAAGACCATCCAAGGTTTTCGCCAATTTGCCTTTTAAAACCATGGCTCTTACAGAATAGCCCCTTACAATGAGTTCTCTGACCAAATTACTTCCTAATAAACCGTCTGGTCCTGTTACAAATACTTTTTTCATTCCTTGGTTCGATTAGAAAATGTTTAAAAACAGGCCAAATTTAATTACTTGACACCAATTATTAGGGCTAGAGCCGATATTTAATGCATATCCTTAAAAGAATTACAAAAAAAAGTAAAAATCGATGCAAATAAGAGAATTTATTCAAAACAGACTAAAAAAAAAGCTGTACCTTTCAATTTAGAAAAAAAAATATTTCAAATTTATAAGAGAAACCTAAGCATAAGCAAACGTATTGCGTATAAAACTTATGTAACCGATATTTGTATAATATTGGTAGAGATCTTGTTAAAAAGCAATTTAATTGGGTTACTTTTAATTTCTATTGCGTCTCATATAGTAATAGCTATATTGCTACTTGAGTATAATTTTATTTTATCACTAACACACCTATCTAGGAAATAAAATTGGGAACTGCTTCGAATATAGACCTTCGGAATCTTACTGACGAGGAAGTTGTACAAGAGATAATTCGTTCTGGTAATCAGAAATACATTAGTATTTTATATGATAGATACGCCAACAAGATTTATCGTCGAAGTATATCTTTCGTTAAGGAAGCTTCTATTGCAGAAGATTTGAGTCATGATATTTTTATGAAAATATTATTGAATCTCTCATCTTTTAAAGGCAAGTCCAAATTTTCAACCTGGGTTTACTCAATCACCTATAACTTTTGTATTGACTTTTTAAGGAAAAAGCAAAAAGAAAGGGTTCAAGCCAATACTTTTTCTGGAGAGAATAATTCATTCTTGGAAGAAGACGTAGAGGAATTTGAAATATTGAGGCAGATGAAAGTGGAGAGATTAATGTATTTACTTGAAAAGGTAAATGCTCATGATAAAATGATTCTTTTGATGAAGTATCAGGATAATATGAGTATCAAGCAAATACAGAGTGTTTTCGACATTTCCGAAAGTGCAGTTAAGATGAGAATTAATCGCGCGAAGGGAAAAATCAAGAAAATGTATCTCACTGAATTCCGTGAAGGCTATAAGTAATAGAATAAAATAAAATTCAAGCTCTTTAACTTTAAATTGATTCTTGTATGGATTTACTAGCAAGTGCACCCAATCATCCCAACTTAAATGCTGGTCTGTCAAGAGTATTCTCTGAATACTACATGATGTTTGCAGCTTTCGAGTGGGTAGGCGATCTGTTTGAAATGATTAAATCATTTTTTCAGGGATTCTTAGATTTTTTCTCCACTAAAGAGAGATATGATTTTTGATGACAATGAAGAAAAGTTGTTAAAGAATGGAATTTCACCAGATGTTAATCATCCGGATCTTGAAGGAGGAAAAAAGAGGATTTTGGACGAAACAAGCTTAATTGAAGGTATCTTTAAATGGGTATCTAATATTGGGGAAATTTTTGGAAATTTATTGAAAGGTGGAATCGATATATTTAAAAATAAATAAATATTTGAAATTCTGATAAAGACAAGCCTGAAAAGAACAGTAAAATGATTCTTTTCAGGCTTTTTAATGTTATTTTTATCCAGCCGTGATATTTAATTATCTTTTTTACATTGTTTTCACTAAAACTTTAACATTTTGAACTGGTTAGATTCATTCGGAGACATCTTTACGACCTTAGGTAAATCAGCTGCCTCAGGTCTCGCAAAATTTTTAGGAGCTTTAATAGTTTTGATCATTGGTAGCATTGTTGCCAAATTTGTGTCTAAATTTATTAAAAAGCTGATGGACACCCTTAATGTGGATAAGTTTGGGGATAAGTTGAAAGAAATTGACATGTTTTCAGCGATAGATGTCAAACTAAGTGATGTAACCTCCAAATTGGTCTATTGGGTAATCTTTTTTGTTTTCATCATCATTGCGACTGAAATTCTTCAGATCAAAGCATTGAATGAAGCAATGACCGATGTTTTAACGGTTTACCTGCCAAGATTCTTGAGTGCAGCAGTAATATTCTTTGTTGGAGTATTTATGTCCAACATCATTAAGAATTTTATTGCCAATGCTACCTCTGCAATGGGCATTGGTGCAGGAAAACTGCTCTCAGTATTTGTATTTTACTTTTTGGTGGTCATGTTTACCATTGTTGCTTTGAACCAAGCAGGAATTGATACAGAAATATTGAACACCAATCTTCAACTCATCATTGGTGCTTTCCTATTTGCAATAAGCTTGGGTTATGGGCTAAGTGCGAGAGATTTAATGGGCAATATGCTGGCTTCATTTTATATAAAAGATAAATTTTCTGCAGGTCAACAAATAAAATTTGGAAACATTGAAGGAAAAATCATTTCAAAAACCAATACTTCTATTACCTTGACAAAAGACGATGGCAATCAAGTAGTCATTCCTTTGTCCAAATTGGCAAGAGAAGAAGTTGAAATAATTAAGAGTGATGTTAGCAGTAATTAACAGCAAATAAAACTAATAGCAAGTAGGATAGGTTTTGGAGCATTGTGTTTTATCATTTCTGCTTCTTGCCTTGAAAGGCTTAAGAATATAAAATACCGAAAACCAGAAGGTTTCGGTATTTTTTTTTATCTTTAGTTAAATGCCAAGCGACCTTATCCATTGAATATCTGTGATTTAATACAAAGTAAACCACAATATGTATAAGAGTTTGATTCTATTTCACAATATTAATGTTACTTTTTAAAATACTACTAAAATGAGTGAAGCGGAAAATTGTTATATCTCTAATGGGACAATTATAAAAGGCAATATAACTTCGAAAGGAGATCTTAGGGTTGATGGAAGAATTGAAGGGAAACTAAATACTGATGGTAAGTTAATTGTCGGTCAATTGGGAACCGTTGACGGAGAACTCAACACGAACTATACAGAAGTAGATGGCATTCTAGATATTAAAAAAATAGACACCATTACATTAAAACTAAACGCCTCAGCAAAGTTGACTGGGGAAATCGAAGTCCGGAATCTTATTGTTGAATCTGGCGCTAAAGTAAATGGCACAATTACAATGAAAGGGCAAGGATAAAAACGCGCTTTTCTTTTCTTATTTTTTCCTTAGTGTTTCCATAGTGTTTCCTCAGGTTTTCCTCAGGTTTTCTTCAAGTTTTCTTCAGGTTTTCTTATAGTCTTTCAGGATTGTCTTTATTTTCGTGAAATGGAAATTTGAGCAATTAATTCAGCAAATTCACTCAACATAGCTGCGGTTGCCCCCCAAACTACTTTTCCATAAATATCGAAATACGGGACATCCATTTCATATTCCTGATTTTTCCCAAATTGCATTCTTTTGTTTTTTATTAAATCAGGATCGCTTAGTTTAGCAATGGGAAATTCCACCAAGCCTGCAACTTCTTCTTCCTGTAGTTTAAACTTGGGTATTTCATGCATGCACACCACCAATGGATTGACCAATGAATTCGATGGTAAAATAAAAACAGGAGATAAATTGCCCAACTTTATCAACTTTTCTCTTCTTATCCCTATCTCTTCCTCCGTTTCCCTCAAAGCTGTTTCATCCAAGTTTTCATCTTCTTCTTCTACCCTACCTCCAGGAAAAGCCATCTGACCACTGTGAACACCTTCATAAGTGTTTCTTTCTATTAGCACCGAATACCATTCCTCCGTCTTTTGATACAAGACAAGGCAAACAGCGGCCTTCCTAGCCGCAGACAAAGTTTTCTCGTCTGGCATTGACCTTTCCAAATTACCAGGCATCATCCGTGCGTGTGCCTTAGATCCAGGTAAGTCGCTTTTCAAAATAGCGCTTAAATCTTCTATAAAATATTGATTCATTAATCTATGTCTTCTAGTTCCAACAGCCTTTTCAAAAGGCAAAATAATAAAAATCACACAAGAAAATCTCGTCATGGTTTCCTTGATTCAAAGACCAACCACTCGCTAAATATCCTAAATAAAGGTTAAAAAACATTATAAAACTTTCCCCTTGATCACAATTCCTGTAGCTTTGAACTAAATTCTTAGTTATACAACTAAAATCATAGTAATAATGAAAGCTTTAAATCTTCTTTTGATTTCGATCTTAGTTCTTTGTGTTTCTTGTAGCCAAAGTCATAAAGAACATAAAGATAATAGTTTTGCAGACCATTCCGAATCTGCCAAAATGACCAACAAAACCTCTGCCCCTAGCGATGCAAGTTTTGCAGACCCAAGGGAAAGCGTCAGTAGTCAGCTTATTGATGACAATTCAGAATATTACGATCGCAAGATCATTAAAACAGCAAATTATAATATTGAGGTTGAAAACATTGATGGCAGCCGTCAGCAGATTCGAAACCAAATAGCCGCACTAGATGGTTTTATTTCAAGTATGGATGAATCAAGACGAGGTTCGAATCTTTATTGTAAAATGAGTATTCGCGTTCCCAATGGCAACTTTGATCAACTATTGAATTCCATCAATAAAGAATCTAAAAAGACCAATTACAAAAGGATAAACTCCAATGATATTACAGAGGAATATGTTGATATAGAAAGCAGGCTTTCTACCAAGAAAGAGGTAAAAAATCGCTACACAGAAATTCTTAGGAAGAAAGCCAATACTGTTGAAGAGGTTTTAAATACCGAAGAGAAAATCAGAAAACTTCAAGAAGAGATTGATTCCAAAGAAGGCAGGCTTCGCTTTCTAAGTCAAGCATCAAGCTTGAGCACAATCAATTTAGAATTGATTCAAAAAATGGAAGAACCATTGGTTGCCCAAGTAGATTTTCTTTTTGCTGAACAATTAAAAGATGCATTTGGTAATGGACTTTTCATGATCACTCAAACACTTTTGATATTCGTTAATTTTTGGCCACTGGTTCTCCTGTTTTTTGTCTTGATTGTTTGGAAAAGGAAGTGGATTTTAACAAGAGTAAAAGTATAGTTTAGATGCTAATAACTAAAACCGATTATTCAATGTATCGTTGTGAAATCATATTTCAAGTATCACAAGTATCAATAAAACCTAAATGAACAATTGCATTATTCTAAAATTTTTGTTTTTAGTTTCAATGCATTCTGTCTTGGGACAGGATAATGGAAAATTGGTTTTAGAGCAAAACAAACTAATTGGCGATTGCCAAAATAAATATTTTACGGGCTTTGTGATTGAGTTAGATTCAAACTATGCAGAAATCGATGCTTTAAATTTTTTGAATCAATTTCCTAGAATTGGTAAAATAAATTTCAAAAACAGAATTCAAATACCCACAGAATTTACAATAACAGAGAGAGCTGGTTTTCCCCAAATAATGTTTCGATTCAGAAGTGACTACCTAACATTTGACAACCTGAAAATCGAGAATCAATCTATCTCATTTACCATAGACCATGATCCCGAAGTCCCAGTTACGGAAAGTGATTTGAAAATTATTAGGGCGGCAAGAAGTCTTCTTTCGGAAGAGAAATATTGGAATAAACAGGACGATAGATCTTGTGTCGATGATTTGGTGAACAAAACTTACAGCATATATTGTGCATTGAGAATTTCCTCTTTAGAAATAGAAGAAAAATACAACCATAGAAATGCAGCTCTTCAAAAACTTAGACATTTAATCCATGAAAAATATCCCAAGAGAAAATGGAATCATCGGTTAATGGATTTCAACAATATGGAAGAAACAAAATTTGAAGACATTGAAAAAATCCTAAATGACATTGAGCAATACTTCATAGAAGAATTAAACAAACTTGAAGAAGACTGATTATCATATTTAAACCAAAAAAAATTGTTCTTGAAAAGAAAGTTGATTGCTTGGGCCACAAAGAGAACAGTTCTCATTTTATTACTAAAGAACGACGAAAAAATTATACCGATGATTTTATAGGGGCTCTATTGATTTCTCTATAAAAAACTATAACAAAGAAGTTTCAAAATTGATTGAAGCTGAAATAAACAAGCTGGGCATTTAAAATTAAAATCCTCAGTTTGAATTTTTCGTTTCCAATTTCAAAGCCATTAAAATAAATATTTTATGAATTTCAAAATCGTTATTTTCTTTTGCCTTTTTATTTGCAATCATTCTTTCAGCCAAATATCATTAAATCGAAACTTCAATCTTGAACTAGCAGAAAAAGACAATGTAAAATCTGCAAAACTGGAAGAATCAATCAGTGCTTTTTTAACGGAGGCTCAAAATGGAACTTATTCGAACGAATACGTAGACTCCAATCATTTAAAAAAATATGAATTCTTTTTCAGTAAATTATCTGGTATTGGGAAAAACAACAATCAAAGGTTTAATGATCCCATCATTCTTAAGTCCTACACTTCTGACAATCATACTTATCAAATTACTGTAGGTTTTAGTGGCATAAAAGATGGCATACCATTTATTTATCAAATAACAGAACTCAAGGCAATACCTTATAAAAATCATTACAGATTTTACAGTCCGTTTGAAGAAAGAACAGCAAATTTCAAAACTAAAAAAATCAAAAATGTCACCTACTATTATAGTGGAACCATTGACGAGGAAAAAGCAAGCAAATTTGCCAATTTCAAAGATGAGTTATCCGAGCTTACTCAAACGAAAAAATCACTTTTAGATTACTATTGCTTTGAAAGTTTAGACGAACTATTAAAATCATATGGATTTTTATACAGTGCCAGACAATGCAATTTTCTATGTTATGACTTAGGCTTTACAGATAACGAAGGGAAAATATACCTTACTGGTACAAATAATGAAAATTATAGTTTTGGATATATTGGCGATTACTTGTATTACAACCTACCAAACGAAGAAAACATGTATGGACCATTTGTACAAGGTATTTCAACTTACTATGGAGGATATGGCTTGAGCTATGAAGACATGAAAGAATTAAAACAGCAATTTAAAGATGAACTAAAGAAAAATCCAAAGATTGATTTCTTGGAAGAATTCAAGAAAGGGAGAAAATCTTCAATCAATAGACATTTTTCATTTTATGTAATGAGCGCATTTTTGTGTGAAGAAACGATTAAAGTGAAAGGATTCGATGATGTTATAAAATTAGCTTATTCTGGAAGCAATGGGGAAATGTTTTTTGAAAACCTAAAGGAGGTCTTGAATATTGATGAGAATAACTTTCACCAAAAAATAGTACAATTCATAAATGGGGATTAAAAAAATGAGACTAGGTATTATTCCGCATCTTTGTTCAGCACAAGATTTGGATTACTACAAATTTTGAGTACTAGACAAATCGCTCAACTACAAATTAAAGCTAATTAGTTTTTTTTGTCCTACAATTAATCTAAGGCTGCTTGACTTTCTAAATCTATAATCAAATGAGGGTATGTTAATATTCAAGTTTAATAATTAGAAACTCGTTTCGATAATTAATAGAAGGGACAATGACTTCGGAAGGAGAAATTTGTTTGCTGTAGCGAGGAGCAGTATTTAATTTAAATTCTTCAGGATCCATAACTGATTTGATTTTATACTCGCCTTTGGTATTGATGATAAAGTCATTCAACATATTGTCTTTTGAAACTGATTCATTGAAAATAAGGTGGATCTTATTGCCGGTATTCACATAACCAAAGGAAGAAAAATACCCCTGATCATTTTCAGAATATTGTTTTTTCTTGAGTATTTCGCTCCATAAAACTGAGCCGTCTGGATTGATAGAAAACAACAAAACATCGTCATAGTAATGCTCAAGAAGTAGTTCACGACGACTGGCGAACCGATTGTCATAGCTAGGAGGATAAGGAGACTGGCTTGAATTGGAATTGTGAGCTTCACCAACAAGCAAAACACCTCCATCACTGCGAAGGATCAATTTTCTTATTTCAATGTATTCTAAATAAACAGCGCTTTTCAAAAAGTTCTTATTTCCTACTTTTCGAACAAAATCTTGCTCGAAGCCATAATAGACAGGCTTTTGCTTTACTGTATCCTCAAAAGTCTCTCTTTCTGAATACTCAGATTCTTTAACTATTTCTTTTGCTTTAGTAAAATCAGGTTTTACAAAGAAATAACCATCAACTTTCGTCGCTTGATTTTCACTATAAAATCCGGTTACGACCAATTCTTTATTGATATAATCCCAGTCAAAATCGAAATCGTTGAACAGGTAGGTATCTCCTGAATGAAGGGTTACTTTTTTGCTTGACCTTGTAAAAGGATTGTACTTTTCAACCGTCAATTCATGAAACATCGACTCTTGTGAAAGAAGCGTTTTCTTATTTTTTTTCTTTACAATAAAGATCGTTCCATCGTCCAACAACAAACAATCATCATAGCGCCAATCTGATTCAATTTCCACTTTATAATTGGCATTCTTTTTCATTAACACATCTGCCCAAATTAATTCTATTGATAGATTGGTTTGTAAAGAGGCCCTAAGGGTTTCTTTTATTATCAAAAATCTGGAACGACTTTTATCAAATTTCATTTCATACTTAAATCCATAAGAGCCAAATTTTCTTTTATAAGTATCCAAAACAACTTCTGGTCCTAAGCGTTTCAATTTGCTGCT
Source organism: uncultured Chitinophagales bacterium (assembly GCA_937927195.1). Taxonomy (GTDB): domain Bacteria; phylum Bacteroidota; class Bacteroidia; order Chitinophagales; family UBA2359; genus JAHDGP01. Next base: position 8,153 of record CALBCY010000283.1, on the reverse strand, counting down.
GACCTTGGCCATATACAAAGTATAATCACGCTTTACTTTGTTGACGTAAAAAACGTAAATATCATCATCGACCAAAATGGTTTCAAGAACCCGACCTTTGCGGTTGATCAATTCAAACTCTCTTGCCCATTTCAAATTAAGATTATCAGGGTCATAAGATTCAACTAAATTGTATCTCGGACCAGACTTCCAAACCAAAATACCTTCAGTAGTTTTTCCTATAATTTCATATTCAGCCACTTTGGATGGAATCTTTTGGGCGGGAGACATTTCCATTTTTTGCGCACAAACAGATTGAAAGGTCATTGACAGAAGGAGTACTAATAGAAATGAATGTGAAGAAAACAACACAAATCTTCTATCCGAAGTAGATTGAAAATCTGAATCAGAAGACTTTAAATATCTAAGATATTTTTTCATTTTATCCATTAACAATAAGATTAAGTCCCAAAAGGTAAACATGAATTTAAGTAAAAAAATTGTAAGGCTATACTGGAATCATGTGGTTTAGGAAAAATTAAACTATTTGATTCCCATATAAGTAACTGCCCACAATCAGGCTTGATTAAACTTCCGGACACTAATGCAACAGTTCCACCCTTCGCTAAACAAAAAAGGCAGGACACAATGTCCTGCCAAAGTTTTATTTATTTTATAATAAACTTCATGATTAAAAAATTTGATTGCAACACCAAATCAAAGAATCATCTTAACACTACTTTCTCAGTCTCGGATCTAGCGCATCTGTAAGGCCTTCTCCAATAAGGTTGAACATCGTAACTGTTAAGAAAATTGCAAAACCAGGTACAATTGCCAACCACCAAGCATCATGTGCTTCTCTTGCTTTATTCAATAGTCCTCCCCATGTAATCACATCTGCAGGAACACCTAGACCAAGGAAGGATAAAGTTGCCTCTATCAATATCGCAGCAGCAATACCGAAAGAAATAGAAATCAATACTGGTGAAAGAGCATTTGGAACAGCATGCTTAACCATGGTTCTTAAACTAGAAAAACCTAAGGCATGTGCCGCTTCGACATATTCCAGGTTTCTTATTCTCAATAACTCGGCTCTGATTAATCTGGCAATACCTGTCCATGAGGTTAATCCAATCACGGTCATTACCAAAACCAAAGACGGCTTCGCAACTGCAACAACAGCAATAATAAGGAATAAACGCGGTATAGAAACCACCACCTCAATCAAACGTGAAATTGCCAAATCGATGGGCAAATTCATTTTCTTACCTAAAATTGGAATCTTTTCCAATGCAAAAGAGAGGAGATTGGCCAGCAGCATTATCGCCAGAAATATCATTAAACATATTAACAACTGACCAAAAAAGCTGATTACTGAATTACCTATAGCATCAGAGATTTGATAAGATCTTGTGGTAAAAGCATAAAAAATTGCAACAAAGAAAAACAAGACATTCATAGCCACTCTAATACGCGACATTTCAAGACCATTGTCTCCAAAGTATCCAGCCATTGATCCCAAAATAATTCCTATAAAAGAGGAAATTCCCATTGAAAGCAATCCAACTAAAAAAGCAATTCTTGTACCATGTATCATCCCAGAAAGTACATCTCTCCCAATATCGTCTGTTCCCAGCCAATGATGCCATCTTTTCGATTTCACTCTTTGTTCATCGAATGGCCCAGTAAACTGGGCATTTTTCATATCTTGATTTTTGGGGAGATAAGGTATCGGCGGAAAAATAACAAAATCGTATTCCAGGTTTTTCCAGCTCACATTTTGCAATTCCTTTGGCCATTTTGTTATGCCCAAATCAACACCGTATTGTTTAAGAACAGGAAAATAAGTACTTCCCTGATACTTCATAACCAATGGTTTTTCATTCGCAATAAAATCAGCAAAGAGTGCAATTAAGGCCAAAAAACCAACCACACAAAGAGAGAAAACCGCACGTTTGTTTTTTTTGAACTGTCGCTTAACATAAGCCCAATACCCCTGATCCAGTTCTTTTATTTCTTCCCTTCCCATATTAATGATTTATTTCTAGCTTGTTTATTTTAAAATTTGTTTGTTGGCTTTTAATTTGATCCTTACTTTTTAGAATTGTAAGAAATTCTAGGATCTACAACTGCATATAGAATGTCCGCAACTAAATATCCAATCAAAGTTAGGATTGCTGAGAACATCATTACTGCAAAGACAATTGGATAATTCCTACTGACTACTGCTTCATATCCAACTTTACCCATTCCTGGAATAGAAAATATTACTTCCAAAACAATGGCTCCACTAATGGCCAATGGGAATACAGAAGCAAACAAAGTAATGATTGGAAGCAAAGAATTTCTCATGGCATGTTTCCAGGTGATTTTTGAATCAGGCAATCCCTTCGATTTTGCAGTTCTGATATAATCCTGTCCAAGAACGGACAACATTCCACCTCGCATCTGTCGAGATAAAAATGCCAAACTACCATAGGTCCAGCAAAACAATGGAAGAATAAGGTTATAGGCAAGACTCTTAAAATCACTAAAAAAGCCTCCACTTAAATCTGGATTAAAGAAGGGTGGAAACCATCCAAGGTAATCTCCTCCACAAAGGAAAACGACCGCTAAGATCGCAATCCAGAAACTTGGTAATGAATACATAATAAATAGGAATGAAGTGATGATGCCATCGCTCAATTTACCTTTGTTCTTAGCTGAAAAGACGCCTAATGGAATAGCAATCAAGTAGGTCAGAAGAATCGAAATAATACTGATCATGAAAGTCCAGCGAACAGCTGAAAACAAAACACTACTTACTGGCCTCTGGTCTTTGTAAGAGATTCCAAAATCTCCCCTTAAAAACCCTTTACTTGCCCAATTACCATCTCCATTGCTAAACAAAGGCTTGTCTCCAAAGAACCAGCGGTGGTATTGATTATCCAGGCCGTAAAATTTAAAAGAGGGAACATAATTTTTCCAAGTACTGGTTTTGCTGGTCATTTCATTATAAGAGCTTTTCAATGCTGCCAACTCCTGGCCTATGCCGCTGTTGCCACCTATTGATGGTGCCGCAACAATCGCTTTTGAAATTTTCTCAAGATTGAAATCCATTTTATCCGGATTAGGCTCAATATACAGAGCTTTTACTCCATCATTTGCTTGAATCAATGGTGTTGCATTAGCTGAATCTCTTTGAACAGACGCTAGCTTAAGTTGTAACTTTTTTATGTTGTGGTAATAATCTGAAATCTGAGGCCAATTGCCATAATCATTGATCAGACGACTTAGATTTTTTCTAAAAGCAGGCTTTGGTATTCTATGCAAAGTATCTGGAATGGATTTTTGGCCAATCGAAAAATAGAATATTGGTAAATCAAGCCCCAATTCCTTTCTTTTTTCAAGATAAGACTCTTCATTGGCCTGTAAATTGGCTGAAGAAGAGCCATCCCCTGTTTGGCTTGTCAACATTTGTTCGACAGGATCACCAGGAGCCGTTGTGCTTATCAAAAAAGTAATCAGAGAAATGATTAGCAAGGTCGGCAGGAATATTAATATCCGCTTTAATATATATTGTAACATACTTGGTTCTGGTTCAGTGCTTAAATGAATTCATTTTATTGATTCGCATCCATAAACAAGGGATTTTCTTTGGTATGCTTGGTCAAAAAATGAAAATAACGATTTGTACCGTAAAATAAGGAATTTGTTAAATAATACCTTAAAAAAAAGCCCGACTTTTTCAGTCGGACTTCTTTTCTATCTTATTTAATCCAAAAATAATACCAGTTTTGGTAAAATGGAAATTCCAACAGAATTCGAGTGGCTTCTGTTGTACTTAAAATCATTAATCAATCAGTTAGCTGTAGCAGAAAAACCAGAAGCAGGCTGTAAGCCATTGACGTAATAACCAGGATTTCTTCCACTAGAATTAACACTTGCTTTATCAAATTTGTTATGAACAGCCATATGGTTTGATCCAGTGAACATAAAAATGTAAGGAACCTCTTCGTGCAAAATGGCTTGCCATTCTTTGTACAAAGCGCTTCTTTTTGATGCGTCCATTTCAAGAGCAATGTCTTCAATCAGTTTGTCCGTTTTGGCATTTCCAAATCCTGTGTAATTTGAACCACCACCATATGAACTTGTATGCCAGATTTGCTTAGGATCGCTCGGTCTAGGATCAAATACCCAACCTCCGTACCACATTTCAATCTTATTGGCTTTTAATCTTTCCATAAACACAGACCATTCCATTGGGATAACTTCAATCTCAATACCCGCTTGACGAGCAGCCTCTTTAAAGACCAATCCAATTTGTTTACGTGTATCATTACCTTGATTGTAATTGAATGTAATTTTCAAATCGATTCTTTTTCCGTCTATTACTTTATCGACAATTCCGTTTCCATCGGTATCTTCCCAGCCGTCTTCCTTTACTAGAGCTTTAGCCTTTTCTACACTAAAATCATACAACTTAAGATCATTGTTGTAATCATCTTTGAATGAAGGGTGAATTGGACCAACAACCCTTCTTTGCAATCCATAGCTTATGTTTTCATTAATACTTTCAGCATCAACGAGGTGAGCCAAAGCTTGCCTTGTTTTTTTTCCTTTTAGTTTTGGTGTACGGATATTCAAGCCCAAATGGGTATAGACCAAGTAAGGAGGATCCAAAAGATTAAAGTTCTTTTGAATTTTGTCTGATTTTGGAAAATCTGTTACCCACTCTTTCGCACGGACAGATCTGACAATGTCCAACTTTTCACTTTTCAATGCTGTATAAGCAGAAGTTCTTTCATTTACAGTTTGGTAAGTAACTGTCTGAGGTCCATCAGCGAAGTAATGATTGGTACCACGAAGCTTGTCGCCCCACCAATTTTCTTTACGCTCGAAAGTAATGTTTTGATCCGTGTTCCATTTAACAAGATCGTACGCTCCTGAACCATAAAAAACTTCTCTTTGTAGTTTTATGTCATTGTATGCTTTTGCAAATTCAAGATTTTCTTTGCTATCAATGATTTTATCAGCTCCAGTCGCAATTTCTTTAAAAGAATATTTATCACTCAATCCTTTTGGATCGTATAAATGTTTAGGAACGATATTTACATCCGTACCAGTAGCATGATCCCAAATGAAATTTAATTCGCTACAGATAAAAGTGAATTTTTTAGGATTGTCTGGGTATTTTTTAAAATCAGATATAAACTCAAAGTATGGTCTCAAACTTGGAGCATCAACTTTAGGATTTTTTACTGCCTTGAATGAAAATTCTACATCGTCAGCTGTTATTGGTTTCCCATCGTCCCAAGTTGCTTCTGGTCTTATTTCATAATCTATAGTCATTCCACCATTGTCCAATTTTGTAAAAGTTGGCAACTCCTTGGCAAGTAGTGGTACCAGTTTCATGTCTACACCATAATCTAGCAATTGATGAAACAATAATCTTTTCAGCTCAGAGGAGCCTGCATCAGATGTATTGTGTGGGTGCAATCCTGTTGGATCAGAAAGCTGGTGCACAATAACAGCATCATTGTATACTTTGGCTTTGCCATCGTTGCTTGCAGAACTTCCTGAATCCCCTCCTTCGCCTCCGCAACCAATGCTTAGACTGGCAAGGCATACTAGGAACAAACTCAGTAATTTGGTTAGATTATTGGTCATAATTTTTATTGTTTAGGTAAAAAACTTTAGATATTTTTGGTGAAATAATAATTGAAGGAAAATAATCCCTTAATGTTCATTAAATGAATTAAAAATGCTTGCCTTTTCTGGTTGATATGAATAAAATCCTTTGAATTAGCGCAAATTCAATCTTAGGGATTAAATTAATAAAAATTTCGCCCAAATAGATCACTATATGGCAGTTTTTAATGATTTGGTCAATGAAATACTGAAATTTGCAGGGTTACAATACCACTAAAGCGATGAATAACAAATCTGAAGTAGAACGTAAATTTTTATTGAAAGAGATTCCTGATTTCCTGGATACCAGCAATTCTGTACAAATCAGTCAAGCTTATCTGTTCATAGATGAGGATGGAAATGAATTGAGGCTCCGAAAAAAATCTAATTCTGAAGGAGATCAATTTATCCAAACCTACAAATCCAAAGGAGATTTGAAACGCTCAGAAGTTGAGTTTGAAATAGAAAAAGAGGATTTCCACGCCTTATGGGAGCATGCCGCACAAAGAGTTTTAAAAAAGAAACGATATTTGATCCAATATGAGCATTTACTAATTGAACTGGACGAATATCAAGAAAAACTGGAAGGTTTGTTGATTGTTGAAATAGAATTTAAAGATGAAATTTCAGCCAATAAATTCACTCCTTTCGATTGGCTCGGGCGTGAAATTACTTATGATGCAAAATTTAAGAATAAAAACCTTTGGAAAGAAAACGGGATGGAATCATTGATTTAATGCCTTGAATATTTAGTTGGCAAAAACTAAAGCTAGCCAAGAAAAAAAATGACAGTCTTTGGTGAAAGCAACAATCAATAGCAATAGCACTAGAACTAAGTTAAGTACAACGACAGAAGAGCGTTGCGAAGGCTCAAAGTGCTTATTAAGAGGGAAGCCCTACTCGTCCATTTTAAAACAAAAGCACCTTACAAACTGTTATCTTAAAAACCGAACAAGCAAATGCATATTTTAATTACAGGAGGAAGTGGATTAGTAGGAACTCATTTGACAGCCATGTTGATGGAGTCTGGTCATAAAGTTTCCCATTTGAGTAGGCGAAAATCTGAAAAGAATGGAGTCAGGGCATACAAATGGGATCTAGTAAAAGGGACGATTGAAGATGGAGCATTTAATGGAGTCCATGCCATTGTCCATTTAGCGGGAGCCGGTGTTGCAGATAAGCGTTGGACTTCGGCAAGAAAGCAAGAAATTTTGGACAGTCGATACCTGAGCGGGCGTTTACTAGAAAAGGAATTAAAGGAAAGAAAGCATGAAATAAAGGTATTGATCTCTGCCTCAGGAATGGGATATTATGGGGATTGTGGGGATAAAAGTTTGATAGAATCTGATCCTCCAGGAGATGATTTTCTAGCGAAAGTATGCATAGAATGGGAAGCAGCGACAGATGGTTTGGAGGCGATCAATATTAGGAGAGTATTGTTAAGAATAGGTTTGGTCTTGGATAAAAAAGGAGGAGCACTTGCAAAAATGGCCTTGCCTGCAAAGATGGGAATTGGCAGTTATTTCGGAAATGGTAAACAAATTTATTCCTGGCTTCATATAAATGACCTTTCAAAGATGATCTTGCATGCCATAGAAAACGAAAATGTACAAGGTCCCTACAATGCCATTGCACCACAAACGCTTAGCAACTATGATTTTTCCAAGAAACTAAACAAGGTCTTAGGAAGACCCTTTATTCCATTTCCTGCACCGAGCTTTGCGCTAAAACTTGCTTTGGGTGAAATGGCCAATGCGCTGCTGTTTAGCATCAATGTTTCTTCTGCAAAAATCGAAAAGACAGGATTCGAGTTTGAATTTCCAGAATTGGAAAGTGCTCTTAAAGCGATTTATAAATAGACAAAGCCGACTGATAAAATATCAATCGGCTTTATCCAATTAGTTCAGTATATTATTTTCTAATTATCCTTGGCAGCTTCTTTCTCTGCTTTTATTCTTGCTCTTTCAGCTTCAGCTTCTGCCTTTGCAGCTTCCCGTTCGGCTTCAGCCAATAATTTGGCAGCTTCCCGCTCAGCTTCCGCTTCTATTTTTGCAGCTTCTTTTTCGGCTTCTGCTTCATCCTTGGCAGCTTCTCTCAATGCTTCCGCCTCGGCTTTTGCAGTTTCTCTAATGATCTCTGCTTCAGTTTTAGCCGCTTCCCTTAAAGCTTCAGCTTCTGATTTTGCCGCTTCTCTTTCTATCTCTGCTTCCTTCTTGACCGCTTCACGTTCTATCTCTGCTTCTTTCTTGGCCGCTTCACGTTCTATCTCTGCTTCCTTCTTGGCCGCTTCTCTTTCTATCTCTGCTTCTTTCTTGGCCTTTTCCTTTTCCCTTTTAGCCTCTTCAACCGCAGGAGGTTGAGCATTCAAATTTGTTGGTTGAATAACCAAAACAGCAAAACACATTGTAATTAAGAACAATACCTTTTTCATGTTTATTTTTTTTATTTTATTAACTCAAAACAGTTTACACCTAAAAAACAAAGATTAATCATCGGAGTTTTTT
>CALBCY010000282.1 GCA_937927195.1 uncultured Chitinophagales bacterium | reverse complement strand
CCGTGGGATTCTGGGTCAAGCCCAGAATGATGGAGTGCCAAGCAAGGAAGGATGGAGGTCAAGCCCAGAATGACGAGAGTGTCAAGGATGGATAGATGGATCGTCAAGAAAACAAGGATGGAGTGGACAGGGGCGAAGTTTTCGCCTCAGTACATCTCACGCTTAATCCTCTTCGATAGCTCGAGAGAAATTTCACGCTGATCATTCTTCTTATAATCTCCTGTTTTTGAAATGTGCAGTTTTATTGCTGAAGCAGCTTTTTCCCAACCATCGATCCCTAACTCTCTGTAGGCATTTTCCAAGGTGCTTTGAGGATTTGAAGATAAATCTTCGTATTTCATTTCATACAAGTTACCTTTTGGTATTTTATGCTTGTGTTCTCGATAATGATTCTGAATGCATTTGTAAGAATAGAAAATAAAATCTTGGATTTGTTCTTTGCTGATCTTTTGAAAAGAGAGGATTGGCAAAATATTCTTGTATAATATTTCATTGGAAAGAAAAACTTCTTTGGGATCGCGGTGCAGATAGATGAATTTGGCATTCGGATACAATTCCAATAGACTTTCAAGTCTTCCTGTATTGGCGGGACTTTTAAGGAGCAATCTTTTATCGCCATTTCCAAGAGCTATTTTCTTTAAAAACAAGTTGTATTTTTTTTTCCAATTGTCTTTTATTTGGGAATCGGAATCGTTCATTTTAAACAAGACCGATTGATCAAATATTTCATTAAAATTTTGTGGAAAACAATAAGCGTGAACGAGGGAATATTCTGATAAATTGGCCAAGGCAAATTCCTCTTCCATCGGCAATTCTGGTCCGATTACAATGTTGTCTTGTGGTCTTGTTTTAGACATCCCTAAATTGAGAATAAATTTCAGGAACTTGGGCATGGTCAAAAAAACATGCGGCATTAATACTTTATAGCTTTCACAAAAAGCAAATTGTGGATCTTGGCTGAGCAGGTATTGCAAGTAGGTTGTCCCACTTCTGAAATAACCTAAAATAAAAACCGGGTCTTTAAGTTTGACATTTTTGATTTTAGAAGAAAAGCGTTTCCGTTCATAGAATTGGAAAGGCGCGTTGAGGAGGCTGAGGAAAACAATCAAAGTAAGTTTGGGAATCGCAGAAAAACGCAAACTCCCTTTATATTTTGACAAGACTTTTACCCATGTAAAAATATCTGTTCCCATAGCCGTATGGCTAAAGAAATTTTTTACAATATTGGTAGAGTTTTTCTTGTTCATTCAAGCAAAATAAAGATACCAAAGCGGTTTCTACTAATTTCGCTCTAATTTATGCAATGAAAGGTAATCATCCAACTCGGCTATATTAACAAAAATACTATTATCTAAATCAGAAGGAAGTTCACAAACATCCAGGTAATTGACATCGTCTGCCAATACTTGCTCGCCTAAACAAATTTCTAAAAACATATAAGTTGCTTGGTAATAATCCTTGTATCTTCTTTTATCAAAATCGTGAATTCCTACTTTAAGACCGATTAAAGAGGAGTCAACTTCATTTTCTAAAATGATAAAATACATATCTTCTGATGCCAATTCAAGACCATTGTGTTCTACTAGATAGTCGAAACCCTTTGGCGGTCTGAGTGCTATAAACTCCCATCCATCTATTTGGGGAGCGCAATCGACCATGTCATATATATTTTCAAAAAATTCCTTTTCTCCTTCAGATGAGATTATTAGCTGTTTGGTTTCATCCTCATTCCCTTCAATTTCGAAATAAAAATTAGGGTTGACTTTTTGCAATCTTTTCAGAAGCACATCCAAAAGCAATTCCATTTCTTTTTCTGAAACGTTCTCCAGCTTTTGATAGGATAAATGGTTTTCTAAAAACCATTTCCAAAAATTTATTTCTCTTTCCATTTTATCTTCGTTAGGTACCATAATTATACAAAAAAATCCGCCTTTAAGCGGACTTTTTTTTTAGCATTTTATTCAAACCATAAGCAAATGAATGTTTTCAATTTTACAAATTTTAAATTTCTAAAACCAATTTCAATCAACTCTTAAGTTATCAATTAGTTAGAATGAAAATCAGCATTCTAATTTCACAGAGCAACTCTTAAGCCTAAATGCTCATTTTATTGAGTTATAAATTTGATTAATTATCATTTCAGCAATATTAAATTAATATCCTGGGTTTTGCTGCAATTCAGGATTGGCAACTAAATCGGAGGAAGGTATCGGAAAGACATTTAAATAACTTGCCGTACTAATGCCTTCTTTCGCTCCACCTTTCCAAGGCCAAACATAATTTGATTCTGAGAATTTACCAAAGCGAATCAAGTCTGTTCTTCTGTGACATTCCCAATACAATTCTCTCGCTCTTTCATCTAGAATAAAATCGAGTGTTAAATCCGCAGTAGTGATATTTCCATCTGAATTTCCTCTTGCTCTTTCTCTCAAATCATTGACAAGAGAAACTGCGGTTCCCATGTCGCCATTTCCTCCACGAAGCACTGCTTCTGCATACATTAAGTAAACATCGCCTAAACGGAAAAGGTGGAAGTCTGTATCGACAAAAGTTAGGTCAGAACCGACCGAACCATCAGACGTAACATTCTTAAATTTAGTAATTCCATATCCTTCAGTAAACTCAGAAATCGTTTCAATTTCAAGCAGCTGTCCATCTGTATGAAACATTGCTCTTGAATCTCCTCCTTCCAATGTATCATTTTCGACATCGAATTTATTTACCAATGCACTGGTTGTTCTGGCACCAGCCCATCCACCATCGATTCCAAATTTAGCAGGATCCATTGTCCCTCCAACTGAAGCATGGCAAAGGAATGTCATTCCTCCCCAAGTCTGTGACCTTAGACCATCAAAGTTTATTGAAAATATGGCTTCTGGTGAAAGATTATTGTCCGCCAAAAACAAGTTTTCATATTTGCTGTCCAAAGAATAACCTGCCTCCAATAAAAGATTCAAATAAGTAATTGCTTCATCGTACTTTCCTGATCCTAAGTACACTTCAGTGTTCAAATACAATTTAGACAACAACATCCAAACGGCGCCTTTGTCTGCACGGCCATATTCATTTTGACCAGCTCCCATCATTCTTGTTTCTATGTCTAAAAGTTCTGACTCTATGTAATTGTATAAATCTTCTTTTGAGCTTTGTTCAGGAAAGAATGAACCGACCACATCTTCTTCCGTCACAAATGGCACAGATCTAAACATGTCCAATGCATGCCAGTAACTTAGTGCACGCATAAATCTCGCCTCAGCCCTGAAGAAATCTATTTCTGCCCGCAATTCATCGGTTACTCCTCTGTCAGTCAACTTATCTGCTGTGGTTTCTCTTAACAACTCATTGCACAAAACAACTTGGTAGAAAATTCGATTGTACATTGCTGCGACAAATTCATTATTTGAATCCCAATCTTGCTCATGATAATCATGGATATTTCCATCGTTCCAAGCGATGACCGCCTCGTCCGTTGACAATTCCTGTGCTTTCCAGTATTGTCTTAAATAAGTTGAAAAGCCTTCATCGATCCCAGAAATATCTGGTTGACCTGCTGGGCCTTGCTGACCAGACAATGCCAAGCCAGCATAAATTTTAGCCAATACTTGTTTATAGGCTTCTGGATTTTCATAAACTACCCCCGAGGTAATTTCATCTGGATCTAAAGGCAGTGAATCTAAATCCCCCAAACAAGAGGATAAAAGAAAAATAATGCCTAGTAAATAAAGATTGGTATATATTTTATAATTATTCATTGTTCAATATTTTACAAATTAGAAACTCAAATTAAGACCAACTAAATAAGTTCTTGATCTAGGATATACATTATTATCAATTCCACCTGAAATTTCAGGATCCAAACCAGTATAGCCTGTCAGCAATAAAGGATTTTGAGCAGTGGCATAAACATTAAACCTGCTGGCAAAATTAAAAAATCGTCCAAAATCATAACCGATTGTAATATGATCCAATCTAAAAAACGAACCTTTTTCGACATAATAATCGCTGAAATATTCAGGGCTTTCAAAGCCAACGTCTTCTGTCCTTCCATGAACATTACTTAGGTAACCTGTACTACTTGCCAGGCGATCGTAATTTCCTAAATCGGCCAAAGCATTATTGTAAATATAATGACCTAAATTGGCACGACCAGCCAAGGAGATGTCTATACCTTTCCAGTTAAATGAACTAGTCAAGCCCATCAGAATTGAAGGATCTGGGCTTTTGAAATGATATTTATCTTCATCGGTTATCATTCCATCTTCATTTCGATCTACATATTCCCCTTCTACTGGTTTTCCTGCATCATCATATACTTGCTCAAAAACAAAGTAGGAACTTTTAGGATGTCCAACACTGTGAATTTGAACATTGTTTCCAACTCCACCAGATATTCCACCTGTGACAACACCTAAATAATCAGGATCATCAGTTGCAGTTAGTTTGGTTATCTCATTTTGGTTATAGGTTATATTATAACCAACAGTCCAAGTCTTTTGAGCTGATTGAATCACATCTGCATTTATTGAAAATTCAACTCCTGTGTTTCTCATATCGCCCACATTGGTATTGATGGCATTTGCAAGGTTGGAACCAATTGCTATCGGAATAAAATTCAAAAGGTCATTAGTTTCTCTTAGGTAAAGTTCTAAGCTACCGTAAATTCTTTCTTTCTTTAATCCATAGTCAAAGCCTACATTGTAGGTTGTCGTTTCCTCCCATTTTAAATTAGCATCATAAGCTTCAGGGCGATAAGTATTGATAAAAGTATCTCCTATTTGATAACTAGCATTGTTAAAACTTTGACGATATCGAGCAATGTAATCATAAAAACCACCTACATCTTGTTGACCAGTTATTCCCCATCCTACCCTAAGTTTTAAGGAACTAAGTGCTGCTTCATTGTTTCCATCAACAATTTTGTAAGCAATTGCAGCAGCTGGGAAATACCCCCATCTTGTTTCCTTAGAGAATCGCGAAGAAGCATCTGCGCGCAAGGTTCCAGTCAATAAAAGCCTTTTGCCCAAATTAAGATTGGCTCGGCCATAAAATGACAGTAGGTATAATTCTTTTGGAACCATGTCAGAAGAAGTATCTGTAACAGCAATATTAGAGTTGAAAAAATTTCTTTCGAAAAATAAATTCTGCTCAGAATAACCTGCTACAAGATCCAACTTATTGTATTTACTCTTCCCTAACTTTGAATCATAATTAAGGTAAAATTCTATCAGATCATTTTGGTTTTTACCATCATATCGATTCATTTCACCACCACCATCAGGATCTGCAATGTCATACCTCGAAGCCATATTGGCATCTGATTTTGATTCGCCCTCTCCTTCTGCACGGTCTACGGCCAAATTCAAATTGGCTCGCCATCTTGGAGCAAATCGGTAATTTAAGCTCATTGAACCTAGAAATCTTCTAATATCCGCTGAATTGCTTTTCTGCTCTAACAATGAAACCGGATTGGCTGTTGCAATAGTTATTGGATCGCCATTGTTTTGTAACCATGTGAAATATCCACCATAAGGACCACCATCAGATCGAACTGGCTGAGTTGGATCGAATGCGACAGCTGAACCGACGGCTCCACCATCTGTAAAAACATTGTTGTTTAAGATTCCTTTCAAGCTTAAATTAACTTGTAGTTTATTGTCAAAAAATCCTGGTGAAAGATTTACCGAGCCCGATGTTCTTTTAAAACGATCGGTCTTTATCAATCCTTGTTTGTCAGAATAACCAACAGAAACTCTGTAAGGAAAATCTCCAGCTGCTCCAGAAATACTGATATTGTGATCGTGCCCAAATGCTGTTCTATAAATTTCATCTTGCCAGTTAGTATTTTCAGTACCCAAAGCATCCTTTACTCTTGTATCAGAATTACTATCTGATGGATAACGTTCATTGATTAAAGTTCTGAATTCATCTCCACTCATAACGTCCAGTTTTGATAGCGGGCTGCTAAATGAAATGAATCCATTGTAATCTATCTTCGGCTTTCCTTGACTTCCTTTCTTTGTTGTTATTAAAATTACCCCATTCGAAGCTCTGGAACCATAAATAGCAGTGGCCGAAGCATCCTTCAAAACAGTAAAAGTTTCTATGTCATTGGGATTGATCACATTCAAGGTGTTTCGACTTCCAGAAACGTTGTCGTTGTCTACAGGAATCCCATCAATTACGATCAAGGGATCATTGGATGCACTCAAGGAAGAACCTCCACGAATTCTAATGGTAGAACCTCCACCAGCTTCGCCTCCGTTAGAAGTAACTTGAACACCTGCAACTTTTCCGGCCAATAAGTCTTGAGGAGAGGTAATGGCCCCTTTGTTGAAACTTTCTTTACTCACTTCAACAATAGAACCTGTTGCGTCTTCTTTTTTTACTTTTCCATATCCAATGACAAGCACTTCGTCCAAAACAGAACCGACAGATAAACTGACATCGTAGTTTTTGGTTTCTCTGATATTGATTTCCTGAGATTCGTAACCAATGTAGCTGTATATGAGAATGTCTTGGTCGTCTGGGACATCAATGCTGTAACTCCCATCAAAATTTGTTATCGTTCCAAAGGTTGTTCCTTTGATGACTACATTGGCCCCTATAAGGCCTTCTCCCGTCTCTGCATCCGTTAACTTTCCCTTTATTGTCGTTTGCCCAAAGATTACAATAGGCAAAAGAAAGGCAAGGAAAGAAAACAATAGGTTTAGTTTGGTTTTCTTCATTTTAGAATCAATTCGTTAGTTAAATTCAATGGATCTATTCAGTTAAATCAAAAATTAGTCCGTTTTCGGCTTCGATTTGATTAAATGATCTATTAAAAATAACAATCTATTGATAAATAGTCCAATGTAAGGAGGGATTTTTGGCTTTGTAAGAAATAGTATACCACTTTACATTCTAAAGCTGAAGCTGAAGTTGAAGTGAAAGTTGAAGCTGGAAAGTCTAAGATTAAGTTGAAGTGAAAGCTGAAGTTTAGAATTATTGGTTCAAGTGGTTTGTGGCAGAATGGTCTGTGTAAGATTGAAGAGAAATTCCTAAGCTCTAGGAATCTTGTTCCTTTATACTTTTACTTTTTACTAAGAGCCTATTACAAAGAGCATAGCGACCTTTTTGAACACTTCTTAAATGCCTATTTGATAAGAAATTCTCAGGCCAGCAGATTTGTATTTTCCTTCGTTTAAAATGCCGTAATCGTCAATTTCAATGTCTAATTTTTTATCAGACAGACTTTCCTTATACTGGAAATCAAGTCCCAAGGTTTGTCTTGAGTTTAAGCGATATTTTAATCCGATGTTTAGATTGAAAATGCCTCTTACAAAACTGTTCTTATCTGTCAAGGGTAAATAAGCAACGTCAGAAAAATATCCCAAATTATCGGCCGATGATGTACCAGAAGGAGCCGAAGAATCAAATTCCATTGCGATTGTTTGATCCACAAAAGAATTTAGATCTGATGACCTGCTAAGATCGTCACTGTTGGCTTGACTGATGGTAACAGATTCATAGATCCTGGAAGAGGATCTTGCATCGTAACCATTCTGAAAAGAAAGATTAGAAACGTCTTGATCTGATTCAATAAAATATTTCTTGTAAGTACTGTAAAACATAGATTGACCCAATCCGACTGAAAGATTAATTTTCTTTTTATTCAAAAAGTTGAATTTAACAAGGATCGGTATTTCAATGGCCTTGTAATCTATCTGGCTTCTTTGGGCATTTCCAGTAATGTATTGCGGCGTCTTTATGTTTGAACTTCTGTATCTTTTGTTGCTGAAATAAATTCCAGATTCCCAACCCATTAAAGCTCCAGATTCAAACTCAGTTTTTATTCCTGCAGAATAGCCAAGTAGTAAATCATTAAAATTGTCAACAAAATTAACATCTAAAGATGTGGCAACACCTACGTTCATTTTTTTGTAGGCTTTGGATTTAATCATTGGAAAATCCAGTGGCATTTTTACATTGTTGATTAGCAAGACTTCTTTTTCCTCCAATTGAGCCAAAAGCGGCGTCTTATAAGCTAAGCTATTCACTTCGAACTTTGCTGAACTTTCTTGATTTTCTTGCTGAACTTGTTTTGTGTCTACTAAAAATTCTTGTTCTTCCTTTTGCTCTAAACCTTGTTCTAAATCTTGGTTTGCAGACTCCACAATATCATTCTCTAAATCATTCTCTATGTTTGTATTTGAAATTTCATCAGAAACAGTTTCAATTGTATTGTTAGATGTATTGTTAGGAATCACATTCGCAATGGATTCAATAGATTCTATTGTTTCTGCTTTGGTATTCTTATCTATTTGCGCTTTGATTTCTTCAGGCTTTTCTGTTTGAACCGTTAAATAATTTAGCTCTTTAGCATTGTCGTCCGTGCTTGGATTTTCAAAATCTTTTTGCTGAAGTTCATCGAAGTCTTCTCCTCGTCCTGGATTGATGTAAACGGGTTCTTTTGTTTTTAAATTCGATTTAGGTTCATTCTTTAAAGGCGCATTTATTTGAGTATCAGCCTTCCAGTCTTTCTTAAAATCTAGCTCTGAATTCAAGTCCGAATCCTGCTTTGACGGATTTACTGTATTGGTGCTCTGGCGTGAAATATTATTATTGATGTTCTGAGCATCTTTAGCAGCAGATATTAAATCAGTTTTAGATTCATTAATTCTTGTATTGCTTGTTTTATTGCTTGTTTTATCGATTGATTTATGGATTGCTGCCTTTTCTTTTGCAGGCAAATTAATACCCGCCATACTGGCTGTACTAATCTCTTTGTTTCCAAGCGCTTTATCTGCAACAGCAGCCTGTTCGTTTTCACCAAACAATTTGCTTGCCTCTGTACTTTCATTACCTGATGAAACAATGTCGATGTCTTTTTCAACCAAGGCGGTTCTAGCCTCTTCGCTTGCAGAAGGTTGACGATCAATTTGCGCTTGATTTAATTCAAGATTGTTAAAAATATACCAGGACCCAACTGAAAGCATGACCAAAGCAGCAAGACCAAGTAAGCGAAAGCCATTTCCACCTTTAAACCCAAGCAATCCGCCAGAAGGTTCATCGTCAAGCATCTTATCCATTTCCTTCCAATGCTCTTCGTTAAAAGGCATTTCAAAGTCGCGGAAAGCGTCTTGAACCAGTTTATCTATGTCTTTATTTTCTTTCATTACAGTATTTGTAAATCTTTTACCATTTTTTGCAATTTTGCTC
The DNA here is from genome assembly GCA_937927195.1 of uncultured Chitinophagales bacterium. Taxonomy (GTDB): domain Bacteria; phylum Bacteroidota; class Bacteroidia; order Chitinophagales; family UBA2359; genus JAHDGP01. The sequence continues at coordinate 8,026 of CALBCY010000282.1, read as the reverse complement.
TTCCCTTTGCAAGGTTAGACTTTGAAGTTCCTTCACTGATACCTAGTTTTTCACCAATTTCACGATGATTAAAACCATCTATAACATAAAGGCAAAAAACAGTCCGATAGGCTGGAGATAGCTTTTGAACCAATTTTAATATTTCATTGGCAGATAACTGAGCAGAGATGGATTCATTTTCAGAATAATCATATACTTCAGTAATATCTAATTTATTTCGGTGCTTTTTGTTCTTCCTATAATGATCAATTGCGGTATTGATCATGATCCTTCTTATCCAACTTTCAAGAGAATGCGTAGGTTTAAATTTATGAATGTTCTTGAAAACTTTTAGAAATCCAGCATTTACAATGTCTTTTGCCTCATCTGCATCTATTGCATAACGCATGCTTACCCCCATCATCTTGCCATAAAAAAGCTCATACAAGCGCTTCTGAGCGGCTCGATCCTCTTTTATACAACCTTCTATTAACTGGTCAGCTGTGGTTTGCAATGGTATTTTCAAGGCTATGTTCATTGAAAGAATTTCCTTTACTTTCGTTACTTATAATGACAAACGGTCAACAAAGCAAAAGGGTTGTTTCTTTCAGATTTTTTTTCTAGGGTTAACAAAAGGGTTAATTGCAGTATATAATCAAAGTAGAAATATAAAAATAATTATTTTGCTGTCCATACGTAGCTTTAGTTGGCTTTAAAAATTGTTAAAATTAGAATGCTCGTTATTTGGTATTAACCCAGTAAAGTCAAAACCTGATTAAATACATATAAATCTATTCTTTACATTTTACACTAAAAAACAATGTGTTCGTTTTATGATTTAGATCTTTGCATCGCGAATGAGTTTAATTGGCTGAAGCTTATCCAAATTGATTTGGAAAGCCAGTCTCTGGTACCATTTTTTTGTCAAGGCTTGCGAAAACAAGCTGTGACTCACCAATGGTAAATAAACACAAACATTGTCATTGAACAAGGAAAGCATTGGGCCGATGTCATAAACAAATTGTTCTTTATATACTCCATCGGTGAAAAACTCTGGGTGATAACCAAAGTCTGCATAGACTTTTATCGGCAATTTGAGTTGACCAAGTGGTAAATCTGCTACGATATTGGTCGATATCAAATAACTAAGACTTGTACCGTTGACACTAGGGTTCTTAAATCCACCCTGCTCTATGTAAACTTGATTTGAATAAAATCCTGGAATCTCACTTTCATTCCGACCAAAGTATTCATTTTCGTAGGTATAATCATATTGCCCAAAAGCTGTTAAGTTAATTTCGTATTGACGCTCTCGGCTGGTACCAAGATCAAAGGGATCATTTTTAATAAAGCTTCCACCAAACACTCTAATGTCAAAGCTGTGGCCTTTTTTACTGTACTCAATTGAATAGTCAGCTTCAATGCTGGCATAAAGCATTTGTTTGGCCTGTTGGCCTGTTAGTTTTAAGTTAAATTGATTGACTGCCCCATCGTAATTATAATTGTATTCCAATTCATTGATGTATCTGTAATCTTCAAAGAAGTTTGAAGGCGGAAACTGTTCATCAGGTATGTCAAACATCAAACTGATGTGTCTTAGGGTTATCTCGGATTTTTTCCTACTCCTTGGATGGTTTCTCAATACAAAATTCACCTCCGGAGCCAATCGGTAATATGAATGAGGTACCTTTTCTGCAGTTCCAGGTTCTCCGTCCAACCTGAAATCATCATAGGCGAAGGTTTTGGCATTTAATCCCAATCCTATTTTCTTTAAAAAGCCATTGACTGGATAATGGTTGTAATTGATTGATCCCATTCCTGCCAAAGTTTTTGATCGGAATGAATACATCGGTGCAAATGTATAATTGAATTTCTTCCCAGGAATCAAGCTGTTGTAAAATACCATTCCGGCCATTCCACCATTGTATTTATTGAATCCTCCAATCGGGAAAATATTTAGCTGAGATTTGTCAATTGATTCTGCTTTCGGAATTACATTAACATCCAAGCCACCAAAACCCTTAAAAAGTCCTGTTGATTTTAAGTCGTTGTTTTTACGATCATATTCAGGCATTACTCTGTAATAGTCCAAAACCAATTTGTCATATTCCATGCTGGGAAACAAGACTTCTTCTTGTCCATAAAATCCATCGTACCAAACCGTTTTGACTGGCTGGTCATCTTTGATGGCCGTAATGGGATATGGACCAGCCACATTGTGGTGTGGATGGTTTCTAACTGTTATGACATCAAACTTGTCATCACCAATGCTTTGGCCTTCTTTGTTTAGTTTGTACAGCCAATAATTGACCCTTTTATCGGTTCCAATCAATTCATCAAAAAACCAATCCACAGGTTTATTTGATTCTTCCTCGAACAATGCCCTTAGGTCATCTGGTTGAGGGTGTTTGAATTCAAATCGTTTGTAATATTCCTGAAAGATTTTATCGAGATTGTTTCTACCTAAATACGACTCTAGGTAATTGAAAGCCAAGAGCGCTTTTATGTAAACGATTGTTCCATAATTGGTGGAAGTAAACTCTTCTGAATGCAAATGAATGGATTGATCATCCCTTTTTCTGGCCCCCATCTGGTATAATATTTCATACAAATCACTTGTTGATCGCCCCTCTAAACCAAACATTTTAGAAACAAAATCAGGCAAACCAAATTCCTCGAGTGCATTGGATTCAGGATACATTTCACGAAAATAACGCTGCTCATAATAAGAATTGATGCCTTCATCCATCCAAGGATGTGCTCGTTCATTGGAGCCCAACTGTCCATAAAACCAATTGTGCCCGACTTCATGTACAATGACATTTTCCAATGACCTTGGACTACCTGAAACTCCAATCACCGTAATATTGGGATATTCCATTCCAGCACCAGCACTCAGGGCGCTTTGTACAGCAGTTGCGTGATTGTATGGATATGCTCCAACCTTCTCGGAATAAAACAGGGTCGCATCTCTTACATATTTGGCTCCTTCTTTCCAAAGATCAGCTTCTTTGTTTGTAAACATGGCCCAAGCATCGATGCTCTTTTTGCTTCCGGGTAGCTTAAAAGTTTCTTTTAGAACGTGAAATCTCTTATCGGCAAACCAGGCAAAATCGTGAACATTGTTCTGAGTATAATGCAAAGTTTTGAAATCTAAAGAAGAGGCAGGGAAAGCATTGTCATTGGAAAATTCTTCTATTCTAGCTGTTTTTTCAGCTATTTCATTTAAAAAATCTATTTCACTTTCAGTTTGCAAATCCCCCGTTGCTCCAACAACATAGTTGGCTGGGAGCGTTATTTTAACATCGAATGAACCAAACTCTGAATAAAACTCTCCTTGACTTAAATAAGGCATTTGATGCCAGCCATCCTTGTCATAAACTGCCGGTTTCGGATACCATTGAGTAATTTGATACGAAGTTTCAACATGCCCCAATCGTGAAAAGCTTTGAGGAATTTTTACTTTGAATGGACTTTCTATTAAAATCTTTTCTCCGGCTGCCAAGGTTTTTGGTAAAATCAATTTACAAATATCAGGATGAACGGCGTCTATTTCAACTGTTGCCGCTGTCCCATTTACTGTAAATTCATAATTTCCGATTGAACCCAATTCTGATGGAAGTGCTCGATGAAAGTCAACCAAACCGTTTTCAATTTCTTGTTTGGCAAAAGCCGTTGCCCTTGAAGAATAGGCATTTGGCCATAAATGGAAATAAATAAACTCCAGCTCATCAGGAGAATTATTGGTGTATTCCAGTTTTAAATAGGCATTGAGCGCATGATTCAGGTCATCGAGGGTAACTTCTATTTCATAATTACACTCTTGCTGCCAATAGTTTTGAGCAACAAAAGACGTGGTCCCTGCCATGAATAAAATCAAAACAGAAGCTATAGACCTTAAGTAAGACATCTTTTCAGTTTTTGGTTAGTTGAATCGAGTAAAAAGTAGATAAAGACTAAATACGAAATTCTCTATTATTCGATCGAAGGGCAAATATCATTACAATTGCCTAAAAAGTGGAAAATAGTCTGTGTCAATTTGATCATTTTGAAATAAAAGACCATAAGATTTTACTAAACCACTATAAAATTAAACCTCGACAAATAAGAAAACGTACTTAAAAGTGGTAAATTCTGTTTTTGAAGCAATAAAATGTTAAAAAAAACTTTGATCTTTGTGTGCCAATTATTTACCTGTCATAAACTCTAATAAACAATTTGAGTAACAACAATCCAAAAAGATTTCAATCCGACGAGTTTAAAGAATTGCTGCGCGGATATGAGGATTCAGTAAAAAATGCCTCTTCTTCATTTTATGAGGTCGAAACATATGTGCTTTTAATTGAATACTACTTTTTCTCAGGCAAGCTCAACAAGGCTGAATCACTTATTTCACAATCACTTGAACAGTATCACTTTTCGACTCCTTTGCTGGTTAAGCAGGCACATTTATTTTTGGAACGAGGTGAAATTTCACAGGTACATGAGGCAATAGAACACATTAAGATTCTAGACGGTTCAGAATCTGAGCTGCCTTTCCTGGAATCTCGGATAAAAATATTGGAAAGTGATTTTAAAGGAGCAGAAGAGATTTTGAATACCGCCATTTCTAAAGCTGACAAGAGCGACAAGATAGACTATTTGTTTGAGTTGGCTGAAATTTCTGACATTCAGCTTTTCCATGACAAAGAGTACAATTATTTGCTTGAAATACTGAACATTGAAGAAAACAATGAAGAGGCATTGGTCAAGATCTCTGCCAACATTGAACAAACTGAGTTGTATGAGGACAGTGTAAAATTGCATAAACAGATCATAGAAAATCATCCATATTCTTTGAGAGCTTGGCACAATTTGGGCTTGGCTTATTTTGGATTGGAATTGTATGAAAAGTCTATAGAAGCATTGTCATATGCTCTTGCGATTAACGATGAGTATTTGCCTTCTATTCGTGAAACGGGTGATGCTTATTTTGAAATGGAAGATTACGAGCAGGCACTTGAATACTTTCTTAAAGCAACGAGCTTGTCTTCCCAGCCCAATGAAGAATTGTACTACAATTTGGCCTACACGCATTTCAACCTTAACAACAACAAGAAAGCCATTTTTTATATGGACAAGGCTTTGAAAGTTGATCCCAACTATGATGATGTATATTTTCTGAAAGGAGAACTTTACAAAAAAGAGGGGCATTTCAAAAAAGCCTTAATAGAATATGATAAAGCGATTAAGATAGATGAGGACAATGCTGAATTTTTGGAGTCCTATGCCGTTCTGAGTTATCAAATGGGCAATTTCAAAACCGCCTTGGAATATTTCACCAGGGCCCTTGATTCGGATTCTAGTAACAAACAATTGTGGTTGAAACTTGCAAGAACTTATTATGAGTTGGGCTACATTAGTGAAAGTTTTGATGTTTTCCAGAAAAGCATCGAAATTTTGGGAGATGATCCTGAATTGATCAATCTTGCCTCTTTGTGTCTATTTAAATTGGGCAGAAAAGAAACTGCCAGTGAATTGTTGACTATTTCTTTAAATTTGAACTATTCTTCTCATAAAATCATTTTCGATTGGGATGAAAGCGCCATTGAACATCAAGAAATATTGGATTTAATAGAACAAAACAAGCCGTAGCGCTGTGCTCTAGGGCGCTTCGCTTTTGGGACGCTGTGCTTTTGCCTTGATAACCGTTTAAATAGCTAAAAATCTAAATTGAATTATTTTAACCATTGTTTAATTTCATTTAGATAAAATTCTACTGTATTTTGCCAATTATTACATTTTATTAAATCCTAGCGATAACATAGCTTGAATATAATATGCCAATTTTAGAAATATTTTTAAATCGTCTTGATTTGTTTTTTGAGACCATCAAAAACATCAAAACGGTTGGAGCAATAAAATTCACTTCAAATCCCGCGATTCAAAAAATGGTCGAAGATGGTTTGGTGAGCCAGAGCAAGACAGTGGTTGAATTTGGAGCCGGTAATGGTTGCATAACCAAAGGCATTCTGAATGCCCTTCCCAAAGATGGTCAATTGATGAGTTTTGAGATCAATGAGAAATTCTGTGAGGAAATCAGGAACACCATATCGGATGATCGCTTTACTTTTGTGGAAGATTCTGCAGCTGATATAGAGAAATACTTAAATAAAGCAGGTATTGATCAAGTGGATACTATTTTATCTTCTATTCCACTTTCTTTGATGCCTGATGAGGTCTCCAATCAAATTCTTAAGGAGGCTTACCGAAAGCTTAAACCTGGAGGACGATTTATTCAAATTCAATATTCGTTTTTATCAAAGAAAGGTCTTGAGGCGGTCTTTGATGAGGTTAGCAATTCTTTGGAACCTAGGAACGTCCCACCTGCCTTTATTTTCCTTTGTAAGAAGAAATAGATTGCTTGTTGCCCCTTGTGGTTTGTTATACTGAACCACATAGGACACATAGGGCACATAGCTTTTTTTGCGACAAGCGATCCGGAGACAAGCGATCTGGAGACAGGTGATCCGCAGACAGACGATCCGCAGACAAGCGATCCGGAGACAAGCGATCCGGAGACAGGCGATCCGGAGACAGACCCTGTGGTTTTTGTGACAACTGTTCTTGCTTTTTTTCTTTTACTTTTTTTTCTTTTAGATACTGGAGCTTTCAAATCTTTTGATCTTCTTAGCTTTGAATCTGATTTTTCCTGGATATGTACTTTTACGAATATCATATAGAAAAAAAATCACAGCATTTTCATGAATCAATTAGAAAGTTACATCAGCGGTTATTTTGGAATAAGCAATGACAGTTTAAGTCAGGTCGCTTCGATGTTTGAGGAAGAAAGCCTTTCTAAAGGTGATTATTATGTTAAAGCTGGGAGGTATTGCCATAAATTGAGTTTTCTGAAATCTGGTTATCTCAGAATTTTTAGGCAAAAGGAAGAGAAAGAAATCACTCAATGGATTTCTGGCCCTGATTATTTTGTAACCGACCTTTCCACTCTAATATTTCAACAAACTGCAAGATGGGACATTCAAGCTTTGACTGATTGTCAGCTTTACACTCTTTCAAATGAGGCCTACAAGGAAATGAATAGGGTCGTTCCCGACTGGCCTAAGCTAGAAAAATTATTCATTGCCAAATGCTTTTTAACCTTAGAAGACCGTGTTTTCTCCTTTTTATCTATGACCGCTGAAGAACGATACAATGTCCTTTTTGAAATGAATAGCGATATTTTCAATCAAGTCCCCCTCCTTTACCTCGCTTCTATGCTTGGGATGACTCCCGAAACATTGAGTCGGATCAGAAAGAAAGCTTTGGGGTAGATGGTAAGATTAAGTTGAAGATTAAGACTCTGTTGAAGACAATCCAAAACCTCGGGCGGCCTGGAAGCTCCATTTTATTTCTTTTACCGTGATAGAGCTTGGAAAGAACCATTACAGTCTAAAATCTAATATCTAGTGGTCTATTTTCTATTCTTGATCTACATCAAGGCAGTGCCTTTGTTTGTGAGCGATATTTGAAGTATCAAAGCAAGTATTGCTAATCACACAAATAATAAAAAGACAATGGCAACTGAAATTAGAACAAGTATTGAAATCAATGCAAGCCCTGAAAAGATTTGGAAAGTATTCAGTAATTTCGAGAATTATCCCAATTGGAATCCTTTCTTGACAGAAGTAAGTGGAGAAGTTAAAGCTGGCAATCAAATAAAAATAAATGCTGGCGGAATGATTTTCAAGCCAACTGTTTTGAAGTTTGAAGAGAACAAGGAATTGAGATGGTTGGGTAAATTATTGTTTTCTGGAATCTTTGATGGGGAACACTATTTTGAAATCATTGACAAGGGAAATGGAACGAGCACCTTCGTTCACGGAGAAAATTTCAAAGGGATATTGGTTCCGCTTTTCAAAAGCAAGTTAACTGGTGAGACGAAGGATGGTTTTGTGAAAATGAATAAAAAGTTAAAGGAATTGGTTGAAGGTTGAGGCTCGCTTGGGCTCGCTGGTATTGGGTGTTGGGTCGCGGCGATGCCTTCGGCCGCCCACAGCTTTTGGGG
>CALBCY010000281.1 GCA_937927195.1 uncultured Chitinophagales bacterium | reverse complement strand
TAGACAAAGTAGATTTGTGAGGATGAAGGCCATGCCACATTTGCCATTTCGACGCAGGAGAAATCTTCTAATAGGAAGCATGAAATTCTTCCTAGCTCTTTCATGCACCTACCAACAAGTTTTCTCCCTAGCGGTCCTAAGGACAGTTGTTCTGTGGACAGTGGACACCCCGCCACATTTGTCATTTCGACGCAGGAGAAATCTTCTAATAGGAAGCATGAAATTTCTTCTTTGGCCTTTCTTGTTCACATGACCAAAAGAAAGCTATTTTAGCTTTGAAAAAAAATTAATCTTATCTACGTTTTTTTTCTTTCTGGATTAAACCATTTCACATTTAAGCAATTATTTTTTTTTCATTTTAGCATTCCAAATTCCACGGAACTTTTCAAAAAAAAGTTTTGTTACAAATTCTCATTTTTATCCACAATTATTTCATCTGCCTTAACAATTGATTATCAACACATTAAAGCAGCGATTAAATCAATTCATCCGATGTAACTGAGTTGCATTTCACGCTGCCTTTAAATTTCTCATTAAACTTAAGTGACGAAATAGGTTCTTATAATCAAGTTTTTACAGAGCTCGAAAACTATTTTACAGTATTCATTACTGACACTATTTTATCACAAAATAAAAAATCTGAGAGATGAAAAATTTAATGTTAATATGCACTTTGATTATGTTTTTAGGTACAAGCCTTTTTGCACAAAACTCTGTTAAACCAATTTCAGTAAAAAAGAAATCGACAACACAGACCACAAATCAAAACACAACGGAAGCTCCAACTAAATCTCAAAGTAGTCCTTCCAATACCTATAAAACTAAAAAATCGAAAAAGGCGAATCGCAATTATCAGGACTCTTACAATCCTGGAAACTACGGACAAAAGTCTTTGACTGAAAATAGAACGGTCATTTCAACAAGACCACTTTCTTTGGTATTCAAGCAACCTAATTTAAAAGTGGAACATGCATTCGGAAGAAACATTTCAGCAGGTGGAGAATTGACTTATTTCACCGGACTTAACAGCGGGATTAAAGTTGACCCTTTTGTTAGATTGTATATGGACAAACACAACAATGCACCTCAAGGGTTTTATATGCAAGGAAAGTTTTCTTATGGAAGTCATGAAAAAGAAGTTGGCGATATTGAAATCGATTCGGATGAAATAACAACTGGAGACAATCCAATAAGTTTTAACAATGACAAACGATTCAGCGCTTGGGGTGGAGGATTCGGATTGGGAAGCCAATGGTTTGTGGGAGCGAGTGACAATCTTTCAATAGATTTGTTTGCAGGATTAAAAAGATACAAAGCGACGAATGGTGGAGCGGTTGACAACACGCTATTTAATTGGACAAGAAACTGGCCGGTAGAAATGAGATTCAGTGTTGGATACGCATTTTAATACAAAAGGCTATTGGCCTTTAGCTTTTGGCCTTTGGCATTTTTTTCGCCGATAAACTAACAAGCAGAAGCCAGAAGCAAAAAAAGCAAACCAGTATCAGCCAAAGCTTCCAAAGGGAAAAACTCGCAAAGGTAGCTGCGAAGCCCAAATGAAAGTTGGTTGAAAACAAAAAGCCGTTGGATCTTTGATCCAACGGCTTTTTTATTATTCAGTTTTTATTCTTTTTAAGTTAGAGAAACTGTCATCTCTCTTCCAGTAATTTTTCTTACCATTCCAGTTAAAACTGGTTTCGGACCTATTTCAAAAAAGTTTCTAGCTCCATCTTCGTTCATGTTCAATATGGTTTGTTCCCACATGACTGGCGAAGTAATTTGCTCAATTAACTTTTGTTTGATTTCCTCAGGATCGGTAGATGGTAAAGCATCAAAATTTTGGTAGATTGGGCAGATTGGTTCCTTAAAGGTTACTTCCTCTATTGCCTTTTTAAATCTAGCAACTGCTGGTTCCATAATTGGAGAGTGATAGGCACCAGCAACATTTAATGAAATTACAGCTCTTGCTCCAGCTTCGATCAATTTTTCTTTGGCTTCCACCAAACCTTCCAATGTACCAGAAATGACCAATTGACCAGGACTGTTATAATTGGCCGGAACAACTCCGTCGATTTTGGAACAAACTTCTTCAACCCCATCATTGTCCAAACCAAGAACTGCAGCCATCTTAGAAGGAATGGCTTCACAGGCATCTTGCATTGCCAAGCCCCGCTCTCGAACCAAACGAAGACCGTCCCCAAAGGATAGTCCCCTTGCAGTTACCAGAGCTGAGATTTCACCCAAAGAATGACCAGCGACCATTTCAGGCTTAAACTCCCGCGTAGTTTTAGCTATTACAATTGAATGGAGGAAAATTGCCGGTTGTGCGTTTTTGGTTTCACGCAATTCATCAGGATCTCCTTCCCACATCAGTTTGGTTAATGGATAACCCAATAACTCATCTGCACGCTCAAAAAATTCAGCAGCGTGATCGGATGACTCACTGAGCTCTTTTCCCATGCCTACGAATTGTGAACCTTGACCAGTAAAAATATATGCTTTCATATCGATACAAAGATGCGAAAAAAAAGTGAAATTACGAAGTTTGAGTAATGTTGATTATTCCCATGTATTTATATATCTCAAGTTATAATCAATACATTATCATAATGTTACGACCAAAAAACACTAAAAAATACATTGAACTATTTATAAATATTAGCTCTTTCTATTTTCAATTAGTGAAATAAATTCATTTCTTGTTTGAGTTTTTTCAAACTCTCCAGTAAAAGCTGAAGTGGTTGTCAACGAATTTTGTTTTTCGACTCCCCTCATCATCATACAAAGATGCTGGGCTTCAATAACAATTGCAACACCCAAGGGATTCAAGGTCTCCGAAATACAATTTAGAATCTGATGCGTCAATCTTTCTTGTACTTGCAACCTTCGAGCATAGGCATCAACAACCCTTGGAATTTTACTTAAACCGACGATGTGGCCATTGGGAATGTAGGCAATGTGGGCTTTGCCGAAGAATGGCAACAAATGATGTTCGCAAAGAGAATACAATTCAATATCTTTTACAATAATCATTTCACTATAAGGTTCAGCAAACATTGCTCCTTTTAATATTTCAGCAGGATTGCTATCATAGCCATGCGTTAAATACTGAATGGCTTTGGCTGCTCTTTCAGGGGTTTTGATCAATCCCTCTCTGTTTGGATCTTCATTTATTCTACTTATTATTTCACTGTAGTTATCAGCCAGATTCTTTGTATTTTGCTCTGGATAGGTTTCTACCATTCTATAGCCTTTCTGTTCCTTTTCTTCTTTCATAAGTATATTTCCTGTTTGAGGATAATCATTGTTGCATTATAAGACTGCTAATTTAAGGTTTATTTGAATATATAAATCCTACATATTTAATAAAGATTTACAATTCACGTTAAATGAAAGATTCTAGCATCATTCTTTAATGCAAACAAGATTCCAAATTTGGATTTAAAGTCCAATCTATTTTCCGTAATATTCTACAAATATGTTCTCGGTTTCCACTAATTTAATGCAGTGCAATTCACAGCTTGTTATTTTGCTTTCCAGCTGTTCCCAAATAGCAATTACAATATTTTCGATGGTTGGTAAAATTCCTTCCATAAATTCTACATCAACATTAAGATTCCTATGATCCAATTGTTCAATTATGTCGCTTTTGATTAATTTACTTAAATGATGTGCATTGACCACAAATCCTGTTTCTGGATCGGGTGTTCCTTTGACTGTAACGAATAATTCAAAGTTATGCCCGTGAAAATTTGAATTGGCACATTTACCAAAAATTTCCGCATTTTTTTCTTCAGTCCAGCCCGGATTGTATAATCGGTGGGCAGCGTTAAATCTTTCTCGACGGGTTAAATAAACCATAAGGGCTCAAAGATATAACTGTTTTAAAGATAAATTGAATTTTATTTGAATAATGAAATGATAAATATTGCAGTTCATTTGATTTGCGCCAAATAGGGAACTAAATAAGCGCTTTGAACTGTTTAATAAGAAGAAATGGCTAGATTGTAACAACAGGAGGACTTTATAAAAAGCTTATTAAAATTTCAATAAAAACAATATTAATACGAATATGGACGAAAATACAGAAAAGTACCTGATAGAAAGGGATGATTCCAAGAGATTGGGGATGCTTACGCATTTAAGTGGCTTAATCGGATCCTTTTTTCCCCCAGCCAACTTAGTCATTCCTTTGATTATTTGGTTGATGAAGAAGGATGAAATGCCATTTGTGGATGAAGCCGGTAAAGAAGTTATCAATTTCCAAATAAGTATGATCATCTATTATGCAATAGCCACGGTCTTGTGTTTTTTATTGATAGGATTTTTAATCTTTCCCGTTTTATGGGTGTTTAGTTTCGTGGTTTCCTTGATCGGAACCCTCCGTGCCAACGACGGAATTTCGTACAAGTATCCAATGTGTATAAAATTCTTGTAAATTTATTCAAAATGATTTTTTATTATGAAATAGTTTGTGGTATATTTGCATCGCTTTAGGAAATTAAGGCAATGCGAAAGTAGCTCAGCTGGTAGAGCACGACCTTGCCAAGGTCGGGGTCGCGGGTTCGAATCCCGTCTTTCGCTCTAGTTTTAACGCTCTCGGAAAGAGGGCGTTTTTATTGTCCCGATGCCTCGTGCAAAGGAATAATTAACTTTAAAATACCAATGGGGTTTCAGGTTAAGCCTGAAACGACGCCCGGATGGTGGAATTGGTAGACACGCTGGACTTAAAATCCAGTGAACATTGCGTTCGTGCGGGTTCAAGTCCCGCTCCGGGTACAAAAAGCCGCAGAGAATTGAAATTCAATTATTCTGTGGCTTTTTTGGTTTTAGCATTCTAGAACTTAATAAAATTCGTCTTCGGTGGATTTTATAACTCTTCCAAATTGTTTTATTTTTTTTTGACGTTCTCCGATTTTGTACAATCTTGAAAACAGTTTTATCGTCCAGCTAAAAAACTATGAAATTAAAGCTGTTTATTTAGATTCTGTGCCAATCCATAAACTTGTTGAGGTATTTCTTTCCATACCTATTGAACTTCTGCCATCGGTGATGTTTGGAGTTATGGGAAAGACCATGATTTACAATTGAAAGGGCCTAGTACGATGAAATCCTACTTATAATCCTTCTTGCCAAGTGGAGCTTATTTCTCAGATCTCAGTATTTTTTCCATTTTTCTGCCCCTTGCTAGTTCATCGACTATTTTGTCCAAGTAGCGTACTTGTTTCGTCAATGGTGTCTCAATTTCTTCGATCCGATAACCACTAATTACTCATTTTATTAATTTCGCATTGGGATTGAGTTTAGCTTTTTTGAAAAAGGTCTCAAAAGTTACTTTTTCATCAATCAGATCTTTTAATTTTTGTGGATCAAACATCCAGCTTACTATTTTACACCAACAAACAATTGACCTTTGTCATCCTTTTGAACTATGATTCGTCCCTCAGTTCTCAATAAATCGATGTATCCCATAACCATGTGCATGCCGCTAAAATCTGGGGGCATTGTTTGATAAGGATACATTTGTCTGTTTACCTGATAGGGAGTGTTCATGCCCGATTTGATCGCTTCAAAGCACTCTTCTTTTCTCATTTTCATCCTAGTCAACTGCTTGTCAATCATGGCATTCGCGTCGGAAAAAATTTCACCATGCCCTGGATAAACAGTTCCAATTTCATATAACCGCAAACGTTCAAAAGAAGCTAACAATTGTTTTAAGGCCTGAATTGGTTCTCCTTCATCATTTGGATTTTCCACCACAATGGGCATTGGAGCAATAGGCAATAACATATCACCGCTGATGAGTCTTCTTTGTTCTGCTTGCAAAAAAACAAACTGACTTGGACAATGACCTGGTGTATTCAATGCCTCCCATTTAGAATGACCAATCTCTAAATAGTCGCCCTCTTTAAAATATTCAAAACGAGCTAGGTCTTTGATCTTTTTAAAAGGTTTGGAAGACTGTAAAAATTTGAGAGAGGCGGCTAATTCATCTTTAGGAAAACCGAGACTCGATAACATTTTTATGGTGAAAGTTCTTTCCAATTCAGTCATTTCATCGGGATCAGAAAACCATCTTTTTATGATTTCTGGCGCTTTAACCTTGCAAAGGGAGGCATCCAAAATTTCATGTAACAAACCAATGTGATCAGGATGCTCATGAGTAATAATTAACTGGTCAATCTCTTTTACATCAAAACCGTGTTTTTTAATTTCGGTTTGTAAAATATTCCAGTTTCCTTCCGATTGCAAACCGCAATCTACTAAGGTCAATTCCTTGCCTGGAAACAAATAACAGTTTACTGTGTGGAACATGATCCCAAGGGGAATTTCAATTCGATGTGGTTCAATTATTTTACTCATAAATGCATTCCGCCGTTTATAGGTTTGAAATTTTCACAGTTATTGTATTCAAAGCTATAATCTCCTGATTTCATGTCTAAGATCAAGCGATGCCTGGCATTTTGGGAGCTTTCAACATTTGCATCATAATCCACATCACCTTCGTACATCGACAACATTTTTGATCCTTCAAATTTCAAGACAGGTAAAATAAATATCGGTTCGAATTGATTTAGCAAATCATAAGCTTCCTTGGCAGATTGACACTTTCTGATTAATTGCAAACTAATCAGTGTAGGTGGCATCATTGCCAAGTCACCTCTTTTGACTTTATCTAAAGCGGCTTGAGGTGCTATCCAAATGTGATCCTTAATTTCACTGTCATCAATTTTAACATCAGAATTGATGTTATTGACATTGGCAAAGAAAAACCAAGCTGCAAATCTTCTAGGCTGAATTTCTGGAGTAGTCCAATGACTAAAAAAGACAAGATCATTGCTATCTATTTCAATGTCAGCCTCCTCCATTGTTTCTCTAATTGCTGCCAAGCTTGCAGCTTCCAATTCATTCTCACTTTTTTCAATTTCAAAAGACTCTATTTTACCACCAGGAAAAACCCACAAACCCGCTGCAAAAGCAAGGGCCTTGTTTCTTTTCAATAAAAGAATTTCAAAGCCATCCTCACCATCACGACCAAGCAGAATTGTAGCCGCTAGTTTAACTTTTGTTGTAGACATTAATTATTGCATTTCACGAAAAAGGAAAATCAAAGGCTGTAAAGGAGCCTAAGTACAAGTTCAAATAAGTTCTGTCCCTTTTGACTGTTTATTTTATATCATTCATCGTTGACAAAACACTCATTATGCCAAGGCATAACCGTTCTTGCCACCTCGATTGATCATAGAGTAATCAACTCAAAATGAGACAAAACTTAATTATCAATGCATTAAACGTCTACTTCCCAAACCACACAATCATCGCATTCATGCCAGCCAAGTAGCAATTCGTTGTAGCGTTTGTTCATTTCATTACGTTTCACTTTAAGAGTTGGAGTCAACAAACCGTTTCCAACATCCCAAATATCTTTCACAACTACGATCGTAGAAACTTTTTGATAATTGGGTAGTTCAGCATTGGCTTTGGCCAAGGTTGCATCCAGAGAAGTTTTTAAATCGCCTTTGTCTTTGGCCATTCCTATTTCGGATGGGACAACCAAAGCAACGGGTTGAGGACAACCCAAACCTAAGACACAAATCTGTTCAATATTCTCATTTTCCTCAAAACGTCTTTCTATTGGCCCGGGAATAATAAATTTTCCTTTGCCTGTTTTAAAAGTATCTTTTACTCTGCCAGTAATAAAGAGGTTGCCTGATCCATCAAGTCGTCCTTGGTCTCCAGTTCTAAGCCAGCCATCTTGAATCACTTCATTTGTCTTTTCTTGGTCTTTGTAATAGCCTTGCATTACATAAGGAGCTTTCATCATTATTTCTCCAGTTTCTGAATCAATTTTAATCGTCGCTCCCGGCAATGCTTTCCCAACAGATCCTGGCAACACAACACCTGATGGCAAAGAAGAACACAATGCACAATTCTCGGTCATTCCATAGCCTTCTACCATGGGAATCCCAATTTTTCTGTACCATTGTTTCAATGATTCAGGGATGGCTGCGGCTCCAGTAAGCGTTCCACGAACCTTAGCCATTCCAAGCCCTTGTTTCAATTTCTTTTTTACGATACCAGACAGGATGGGAATTTTTAAATACAAGTCCAATTTCTTTTGTGGCATTTTAGCCAAAACACCTAACTGAAATTTAGTCCAGATTCTTGGTACTGCAAAGAAAAAGGTCGGTTGCGATTCTTGAAGATTGACGACAAATTTTTCCAAGGATTCTGCAAATGAAATAACACCGCCATAGTTCAAACAAGTTTGCTCTACCAATACTCTTTCAGCGATGTGATTTAACGGTAAGAATGAGAAAAAATGATTGTCGCCGGTAAAGGAAATATCTACTACATTGTTTTCTTCAATCACTTGTTTTGTTCCTTCTAAATTGCCATATGACAAAACCACTCCTTTAGGAGTTCCAGTCGTTCCTGAAGTGAAGATGATCGTCCAAATGTCATCCTTGTCAAGTTTGACATCCCCTTGCATTGGCTCCTGTTTTTCAATGAACTCAAACCACTCTTCTCCAATATCGACTTTCCCATTTCCAGGATAATGAGGAAATTTTATTGCGGGTAATTCAGTCGGAATTCCTGCTTTCATAGCGTTCCAATCTTCAATTTTACCCAAAAACAAAGCATCAATGTCTCCAATTTCTATCAGTTCTTTAATGCCATTTGCATGTAAGTTTGGATACAAAGGAACGGAAACAAATCCTGCCATTACAATGGCCATATCCGCAATAATCCACTCTCTACAATTTTTTGAAATCAAACCAATATGACTTTTAGGTTTCAATCCTAAAGTTTGCAAACCGGTGGCCAATTTCCTAGCCATGGTTCCAACTTCTCCCCAAGTATAAACCTCCCATTTGTCACCAAATGGTTGTCTTAAAAATGGTTTATTTGGGGTTTCTTTTTCCCATTTGGTAAAATTAAATTCGATCATGCTTTTCTAGTTTAGGTATTAATTAGTTTAAATCTAAAATGAAGTATAAGTTTAACTGAAATTAAAGAAAAAAATTATAAATTTTTAAGAACCATTCAATATCATGTCGGCGCCTTTTTCTGCAATCATAAAGACGGGCGCATTTGTATTGCCAGAAACAATATTAGGCATTATTGAAGCATCAATGACTCTCAATCCTTCTATCCCATGAACCCTTAGGCTACTGTCAACGACTGCCATTTCATCACTCCCCATTTTACAAGTCCCAACTGGATGATAAACGGTTTCCAAATGCTTTTGAATGTGAAGTAAAATCCCTTCATCATTGCTGTAATCTGGAGGAGTAATGATTTCTTTTCTATATGGATCAAATGCTTTTGCTTGAACGACTTCAAGCCCTTTTTTAAAGCCAGCAATCATCAAATTTTTATCCTCATCAGCTGATAGAAGCTTGGGATCGATTATTGGTGAATCAAATGGATTGGAAGTTCTTAAGCTAATTTTTCCAACACTCTTGGGCCTCAGCAAGGTTGGCAAAACCATAAAGCCATCGACCGTTGGAAAAGTCTTGTAATCATATGGATCTGTTTTGTAATCCGAACCAAAGTGAACAGAAGCAAAATGAAATTGACAATCAATTCTGCCAGTTGGATCGTTGAGGTTTATGAAGGCCACAGCATCTAGTGGACTCAAGGTCAAAGGTCCTTTTTTTCTTAAATAATAATTGCCAAGATCAAGGGCTTGATTCCATATATTAAGATGGTGATTCAAACCGTTTTGTTCCTTCGTTAAAACACTGACACCAGCAAACAAATGATCTTGTAAATTCTTTCCAACTCCTTCCAATTCTTTTAAACAATCGATTCCCAATTTATCTAAATCACCTTTTGGTCCGATTCCTGAATGCATCAAAATGCTTGGAGAAGCAAATGCCCCTGCAGACAGAATCACTTCCTTGTTCGCCTTGAAATTTATTCTACTTTTAGTTTTGTCAATGATTTCAATTCCAATTGCCCTGTCTTTTTCTATGTTAATTTTATGGGTAAAAGCATGGGTAAGAATGCTTAGATTAGGCCGCTCGACTATGGGTTTCAAAAAAGCTGTAGCAGCACTGTGGCGGATGCCATTCTTAATGGTAAATTGAAACTCCCCTACTCCCTCTTGGTTTGCACCATTGTAATCTTTATTGGGTTTTATCCCACATTCAATACAAGCATCGATGAAGGCATCTGAAAAAGGCATTTTGTGATTTTGCGGCACACAAACATTTAACTCTCCGTTGGTTCCATGAAACTCATCTTGAATGTCCTCATTGTTTTCAGACTTTTTGAAGTAAGGTAAAACTTCATTGAAAGACCAACCCTGATTGCCAAGCCTAGACCAATCATTGTAATCTTCTTTATTGCCTCTGACATAGGCCATCGCATTGGTTGAGCTGGAACCACCCAAGGTCTTTCCGCGAGGAAGGTATATTTTTCTATTCAGAACGTGTTTTTGCGGTTCGGTTTCAAAACCCCAATCCACATCTGTTTTATGCAACTTTGTATAAGCTCCAGGAATGTGGATTTCAAACTTTTTATCAGGACCACCAGCTTCAATCAACAATACGGAATTACCTGGATCTGCAGAGAGTCGGTTTGCTAAAACACAACCTGCACTACCAGCGCCAACAATTATGTAATCGAAGTTATTTTTCATATTTAAAATCTGGTCTTTTTTTGAAAAAAAGAATTATGAACAAAAAAGGGATTAAAATTTCAAATGGGTATTGTCGCAAAAGGGGCCAATTTTGCTTTTTTTACAATTGCATATTTTTGATCGACCAGTCCTTTTTGCTTGAAATAGAATTGGTTTTATTTTAGAACCATGATGACTCCCATCACAAAATGGTTGACTTTTGCTCTTTCCGCATTTACACCACAAATAATTTTCACCTTCTATTAAATTTACAAAGATTGGTTCTAAACTGCTTGTGTTTGATTTTGTAAAACTCTTTGACAATTCACTTTTCTCATCTTTTGAGTGAACAAATGGATATAAATAAGCTGCAGACCAATGATCTTGAACGGGAGTTTGCAAACCATATTCTTTCGGAAATTGACGAGTAAAAGAGGCTGTTCCAAAAAGTTGATCCCAGATAGAAAACATGTTTCCAAAATTTCCATTTGGATCACTTACTGTATCCAACTTAGATTTGCCATGATGGGCATGGTGAAAGGCCGGTGTAATAATTATTCTTTCAATTAATGAAATAAATGGACTGAGAAATTTGTTTTTATAAAAAGGTTTATCCCACTTAATTGTGCTGTGAGCACCTATAATTACGATTTGTTTTAAGATCAAGCCGATAGAAACTGCAATTCCACCTCCCAAAAAACTAATCAATCCCATCCACCAAATATTGGGCATAAATAAATAATAAACAGCCGCATTTCTATACGAAACAAAAAAGCCCATTTCCTCCGCCTGGTGATGTGTACGATGCAGCTTCCAAAGAAAGGGATATTCGTGTGCCGAACGATGATACCAGTATTGTAATAAGTCATCTACAAATAGATATAGCGGCAGTAGTAACCAAAGACTATAGCCATTCAAAACATATTGAGCTTGTGGAAAAAAAGTATTTCCTAAAAAAAGTACTGCTAAAACAATGAAGGGTTTGGTCGCTAAGGAAAGTAATAAAAAACTACCTAACTCCTGAATCCAGTCGCCAGATTTGCGTTTAGTCTGATGCAGATATCCTCCTATCACTTCTATGAAGATAAAAAAGAGGAGTATACCCATGACTAGGTATACATCTATATTAGGTATGCCGAGTAGTTTCGTTCCCATATCAAAAGGAGCTGTTTATTTATTCTACCTTTAAAATAGTAAAAGTTTACTAATTTTCCAATTAATTTAATTTTTTTCTTATTTTTAGAATAACCAAAAG
>CALBCY010000280.1 GCA_937927195.1 uncultured Chitinophagales bacterium | reverse complement strand
CAGTGTATGTAAAACTGTCTGTTCCAGAGAACCCAGCGTTTGGAGTATAGATAAATCCATATCCTGACTGCAATAAAGTTCCATTCGAAGCTTCTGTAAATCCACATAAGTACAACATTGTACCATCTGGGTTTTGGTCATTGTCCAAAACATTGATGGTAACGGACTGCCCACAAGAGGCAGTCGCGTTATCATCAATTGCAGTAATCATATATTCTTCATATCCGTTTTCAACGGTTATGTATACTGTTGCTGAACTTGATCCACCATTTCCATCACATACGGTGTAAGAGAATGAATCTGTTCCTACAAAACCAGTATTTGGCGTGTAAACGAAAGAGTTGCCTGATTGGCTAATTGTACCATTAAGCGGATTTGTATTTCCACACAAGGTCAAAGGATCGCCATCAAAGTCTCCATCATTTCCGATTACATTGATGGTAATCGGTGTATTCATTGGCGTACTAACATAGTCATCAATGGCCATTGGAGCAGTGTTGATTGTTCCATCACAGTTTTCTGAAATGTTGATATTCACATCAACAGTTTCACATTCTCCAGTAGTGTTACAAGCTGTAACCGTAATGGTATTGTCTCCTGTTAACAATGGCAATGGAACATAAGTAAAGCAGTGAGCTCCAGTTATTTCCAATCCACATTCGAACAAACTGTTTAAGTCATTGATTGACATGCTTTCATCGCAGAATTCAATACAGATTTCTGTAGCTGTCGTGTTTGCATTGAATGGAGGCAAGCAGATAGCCATGTCTTCAGTCTCGCAATAATCTTGCGTAACGGTGATGTAAACTGTTGCTTGATCTGTTCCACCATTTCCATCGCAAATAGTGTAAGTGAAAGAGTCCGTACCATAGAAACCTGAATTCGGCGTGTAGATAAATCCACTTGCTGTCAAGGTTACTGTTCCATTCGCTGCTTGTGCATCTCCTGCAACATTGCAGATGTAAAGTTGGTCACCGTCATTGTCATAGTCATTGCCTAAAACATTCACCGTTACCGGCGTGTTTTGAGCAGTTGTATAACTATCATCTACTGCAACTGGTGGAGTATTGACTGGACCGTTACAGTTGTTTGAAACTGTAATGTTCACATTTACTGTCTGGCATTCTCCGTCAGAGTTACAGTAATTGACTGTAATTGTATTGTCACCAAGGAATGATGGCAATGGTAAATAAGTAAAGCAGTGAGCTCCATTTTGCTCCAATCCACAATTAAATATGCTGCTTAAATCAGTGATGGAATATCCATCACAAGCATCTAAGCAAATTTCAGTTGGAACTGTTCCGTCACCAAATGGTTCAACACATAAGCTGATGTCATTTACATTGCATGGTTGGTTTGGTTCAGGAACGGTTATGTAAACTGTTGCTTGATCTGATCCTCCATTTCCATCACAGATGGTGTAAGTAAATGAGTCAGTGCCATAGAATCCGCTGTTCGGCGTATATACAAAACCGCTTGCAGTTAAAGTAACTGTTCCGTTTGCTGCCTGAGCATCTCCTGCAACATTGCAGATGTAAATCTGGTCGCCATCATTGTCATAATCATTTCCTAAAACATTGACCGTTACTGGTGTATTTTGAGGCGTGCTATAACTATCATCAACAGCAACTGGTGGGTTGTTTACCGGACCGTTACAATTGTTAGATACAGTGATGTTCACATAAACTGTTTCACATTCTCCAGCCTCGTTACAGTAGGCTACAGTAATCGTATTGTCACCTAAGAAGGATGGCAATGGAAGGTATGTAAAGCAGTGTGGTCCAGTTTGTTCTAATCCACATGTAAAGGTGCTGTTAAGATCGGCAATAGCGTATCCCTCACAAGGATCCAAACAAATTTCAGTTGGAACAGAACCTCCAGCAAATGGTGCAACGCAAAGTGTTATATCCTCAACATTACAAGGCTGATCTGGTTCAGGAACTGTTATGTAAACCGTTGCTTGATCTGTACCGCCGTTTCCATCACAAATTGTGTATGTAAATGAATCAGTACCGTAGAAACCATCATTCGGCGTATAAACAAATCCTGTAGCTGTCAATGTAACTGTTCCGTTTGATGCTTGAGCATCTCCTGCAACATTACAGATGTAAACAACATCACCGTCAAGGTCATAATCATTTCCAAGAACTTCAATTGTTACTGGAGTATTTTGAGGCGTTGTGTAATAATCGTCAACAGCAACTGGTGGATTGTTTGGAGTACAGCCGCCAATGTGTACATAAATAGTTGTTTCCACACATTCAGAACCATCTGCCGAGGTCGCATGAACATATAAATAATCATATCCAAGGCTTTCCATTCCTGGAAGTGGTGTGTATGCAAAGCAACCATTTGGCAATTCTTGAATGGCACAATCAAATGTAGATTCAACTTCATCAATTATGAAATTTCCTTCTAAACACCAGTCTGGGCAAATTTCAATTGTCGTCATTGGCTCTGTACAAACATCCTCTGATGGGCATTCAGTTGGAGCATCACAAATAGCTCCTTCTTCCTGATAACCTGCATCAATGCTACCATCATGCTCACCACCACTTAAGTTGGTTACATGACTAACACCATTGCTTCCTGCATCACTGTCAAGCTCGTCGTCTCCACCTTGATTAGAATCGGTGAATACCAATCCGTCAACCGAGTCAAAGACTACATAGTAATTACCATCTGGTAAGTCTTCAAAGATGTAATAACCATTGGCATCAGTTGTAGTTGTACCTAAGTAGGTTCCGTCGGCACTGTACAAGTCTACCTCCACACCCGAAATTGGTGTTTCGTTAAGGTCCTGTACACCATCTCCGTCAGCATCCAACCAAACGTAATCTCCAAGGCTGTTTAGCACCTCTTCTGCTGGAACATATCCAGCATCGATTGTTGGGTTGTGTTCTCCACCACTCAAGCTTACTGTAGGACTTTGTCCACCAATACCCGCATCACTGTCTTCATCTGCCTCCCCTTGTCCTGGACTTGTGAAATCCAATCCTGGAACTGAGTCAAAGACTACATAGTAATCTCCATCTGGCAAGTCTTCAAAGATGTAATATCCGTCTTGGTCTGTAGTTGTCGTTCCTAGGAAGTTTCCGTCACCATCATACAGATTAACCGGAACACCTGCAATTGGGCTTTCACCATTGTCTTGTATACCGTCTCCATTTGAATCCAACCAAACATAATCTCCAAGGCTGTTCAACACATCGTCTTCAGGAACGAATCCTGCATCTAGATCTGGATAATGTTCTCCACCTGATAAACTAATCGTAGCTGTTGTTCCAGCTCCATTGCTTCCATCAACATCTGAGTCTTCGTCTTCGTCTCCGTTGTTGGCTGTCGTTAAATCTAAGCCATCAACCTCTCCGAATTCAACATAGTAGTCTCCATCTGGTAAGTCTTCAAATATGTAGTAACCATCTTCATCTGTGTAGGTCGTTCCTAAGTAGTTTCCGTCACCATCGTAAAGGTTAACTTCTACGCCTTCTATAGGATCTTCATTTCCATCTTGAATACCATCTTCATCTGCATCCAACCAAACATAATCTCCAAGGCTGTTCAACACATCTTCTTCAGGAACGAATCCTGCATCTAGATCTGGATAGTGCTCTCCACCTGATAAGCTTATCGTAGCAGTTGTTCCTGCACCATTGCTTCCATCAACATCTGAGTCTTCGTCTTCGTCTCCGTTGTTGGCTGTCGTTAAATCTAAGCCATCAACCTCTCCGAATTCAACATAGTAGTCTCCATCTGGTAAGTCTTCAAAGATGTAGTAACCATCTTCATCAGTAGTAGTCGTTCCTAAGTAGTTTCCGTCACCATCATACAGGTTAACTTCAACGCCTTCTATAGGATCTTCATTTGCATCCTGAACACCATCTTCATCTGCATCCAACCAAACGTAATCACCCAAGCTGTTCAAGATTGGCTCTTGAATGACCAAAGGATCATTGTCTTCATCATCTTCAGACTGATCGCCGTCGTCATTGTTAGGTTCAGAGTCGATGTCTGGTTCATTTGCATTAATTACCTGAGCGATGTTGTTAATTTCACCACTTGTTGCAGTAACAATCGTGCTGATTACCAAAGTAACTGTTTCACCACTGGCAATGGCTCCAATGTCCCAAACTCCAGTTCCTGGATTGTATGATCCTGCAGTTGCAGTAAATCCTACATAATCCAAACCAGCTGGTAAATAGTCTAGTACTTCAACCTCCGTTGCATCATAAATCAATCCTAGGTCTTCATTATAGACATTGATAAGCGTGATTGTGTAGTCTACCTGATCTCCAGTTTCAACTACTAAAACACCATCTTCCTTGTTCAATTCTAGATCGATCAAGACTGCTTCAACTGGAGCATTGTCCTCATCATCTTCGTCTTGATCACCGTCGTCGTTGTTTGGCTCAGAGTCGATGTCATCTTGATCATGAGCAGTAACTTCTGCTACATTGATGTAAGAACCTGGGTTCAATAAGATCACTGTGATTGTTAAGTATTCTGCCTCACCTGCTGCAAGATCTCCAACTTCCCATATACCACTGTTGGTATTGTAGTTTCCTTTTGAAGGATCTGCTGAAATTAATAACATTCCATTTGGAAGGTTTTCAGTTACTTCAACACCTGTTCCATTATTAGGACCATTGTTGCTTACTTCAATCGTGAATGTTACTTCATCGCCAACATTAACCATGTCATCTGCAACAATCTTAGTCAATTCAATGTCCACAAGCGGAGTAGTAATGATTACTTCATCTTGATCATCTTCCGTTTCATCTTCATTGTCTGGATCAGAATCAATGTCTGGTTCGTTGTGATCAATGATCTCAGCGATGTTCGTAATTGTTCCACCTTCCTCTACAGTTGCAAAGAAAGTTAACTCAATTGTTTCACCAGCCTCGATTGTCAAATCATCCCAAACAATTACACTACCGTTAAGCTCACCATCATAGTTGATGTCAACTGGATTTGATAATTGAATTGGAAGTGGATCCGCAATGCTTACGCCAGTCGCAGTACTTGGTCCAGCATTAGAAATGCTGATTGAATAAGAGATTTGATCTCCAACATTCACCAATTGATCTGGAGTTGTCTTCGTCAATGAAAGGTCAATCGTGCTGCTGTTCACTGGATGATCGTCCTGATCGTCTTCTTCTGGATCGTTGTTTCCAGGAGTTGAATCAATGTCCGTTTCATCAGCATTTGAAATTTCAGCCACGTTTACAATTTCACCATCACCAATAATCATAACAGTGATTTCTAGCGTTGCTGTTTCACCATTTGCAATGGTTCCAACATTCCAGATACCTGTTCCGCTGTTGTATGCTCCTTGAGAAGAAGTGTATCCTGTGAATACAACTCCAGCTGGAAGGTCTTCAAGCACCTCCACATTGTTGGCATCATAAACCAATCCGTTAGCAGGATCGTTGATGTTCTCAACAACTATGGTGTATGTCATTTCATCACCAATAGAAACAGTAGTTCTGTCGCCATCTTTCTCTAATTCAAGGTCAACGTATGCTTCAACTGTAACCTCAGCAGGATCGTGATCATCTTCATCTCCACCATTATTGCCGTCGCCGCCAGTTTCATTATCCGTTACATAGTTGTCGTCATTGGTATCATCAGGAGTTGAATCGATGTCCTCTTGAGGATTTCCATTGTCATCTGTTGCTGCTGAAATTTCAGCCCAGTTAACAAGCTCACCAACTGCTCCGTTAAGAACCAATAATGTAATGTTAACTTCTGTCTCATCACCTGCAGCCAATCCGCCTGGTGTATTTAAGGTAGTTACTGCATTGTCTCCTGATTGAGTCCAAGCATCATCTGCCAATTCCATACCAACAGGAATGTAGTCAACAATTTGAATATTGTCAGCTGCTACTGCTCCTTGGTTGTAAACCGTTATGGTGTATGTCACCAATTCACCCGCTGTAACAGAAGAACTTTGTCCGTCAGCTAATTTCTTAATCAAAGCCAAATCGAATGGATCAATGATTACTTCTTCAGCATCGTGATCATCTTCATCGCCACCCGCATTTCCATCTTCGTCGATTTCATCATCAGTAACATAATTGTCGTCATTCATGTCATCTGGCGTTGAATCGATGTCCTCTACAGGATCACCATTGTCATCTGTTGCATCTGAAATTTCAGCAAAGTTAACAAGGCTAGTTCCTGCTGGAAGCGGTGCTGGTAATTCTATGGTAATGTTTACACTTATAGAAGCCTGTGGCATTAAGCCCGCTGCTGGTAAACCATTGCCCGCTGTCAACAAAGTATTAGCAGTTGCACCTAAATCGTTCCAATCTACATCAGCCAATCTTGCACCTGCTGGTAGGTAATCAGTGATTTCAATATTATCAGCTGTAATGTCTCCTTGGTTAAATACAGTAATCGTATAAGTAACCAAATCTCCTGCTGCGACATTCATATCTTGACCTGCGGCCAATTGTTTCACCAAAGCAAGGTCAAACATTTCATTGCAAGTGTAATCACATGAACCATCCTCACAAGTAGCCAAAGGCATGTAGTTACAAGCCATAGCATCTGTACAACCTAATGCAACATTACATGGATCTGGACAACCGTCTACGCCGTATTCACAAGAACCATTGTCGCATTCTGCTAGTGGATTGTAGTTACAAGCTGTAACATCTGTACAACCATCAGGTTCATTACAAGAACCATCGTCGCAATTTGCACCTGGCATGAAGTTACATGCAGTAGGGCTCGTACAACCTTCAATCACCATGCAAGGATCAGGACAAGTTGTATCACCATAGTCGCAGAAGCCACCATCAATCGTTGCATTTGGAGCGTAGTTACAAGCTTGTGGATCTGTACAACCTGTACATTCCTCATAAGTACAAGCACCATCGTCACAATTCGCGATTGGACTGTAGTTACAAGCAGTTGCATCTGTACAACCTACGATAACATTACAAGGATCCGGACAAGATGTATTGCCATAATCACAAGATCCATTATCACAAGAAGCCAATGGATTGTAGTTACAAGCAGTGGCATCTGTACAACCATCTGGTGTTTCACAAGAACCATCTTCGCAAGTCGCAACTGGGTTGTAGTTACATGCTGTGGCATCTGTACAACCTTCAATCACATTACATGGATCAGGGCAAGTTGTATCGCCATAATCACATGACCCGTTGTCACAAGCAGCCAATTCGTTGTAGTTACAGGCTGTTGGGTCTGTACAACCATCCGGTGTAATACAAGAACCATCTTCACAATTGGAAGCAGCATCATAGTTACATGCAGTTGGGTCTGTACATCCTTCAATCACATTACATGGTTCTGGACAAGTTGCATCTCCATAATCACATGAATCATCAGAAACCGTAGCTGTAGCATCGTAGTTACATGCTGTAGGATCGATGCAACCAGGAGTGTCACCATCGTAGTGAGATGGATCTTCATCTTCTACTTCAGGATCACCTGTTGGATCTCCATTCTCATCAACTGGTGTTCCTGTTACAGTACCCATATTGCTGTACAATCCAGCTTCCGCAATTCCTTCGATGGTACAAGTTGTGGTTTCACCAGCAGGAAGCAATTCAATATTGCAAACCATGCCTTCCATATTATCTGTAACCATTACATCTGCTAAATCCAAAGAACCTGTATTTGTTACGATGTAAGTCCATGTAACACTTGAACCAGCAGCAATTGAAGGCACATCTGAATCAGTAGCCATATCTGCTTGGTTGCCATTGGTCAATTTCTCAATGTCAATTCCAGCAAAATCATCGTCTTCTCCTTCGTAGTGAGATGGATCTTCATCTTCTACTCCTGGATCGCCCGTTGGGTCTCCATTTTCATCAACTGGTGTTCCTGTTACAGAACCCATATTTGAATAGAGACCTTCTCCTGCAATTCCATTCATTGTACAAGTTGTAAAATCTCCAGCAGCAAGGAAGTCAATTTCACAAACCATGCCTTCGACATCATCTGAAACAACAACATTTGCAAGGTCTACATTACCGTCATTGGTTACAATGTAAGTCCACGTTACAGGGTTACCTGTAGCAATTGTAGGTACATCAGCATCCGAAGCTCCATCTGCTTGATTTCCGTTGGTCAATTTCTCTATGTCGATCGAAGGATCAGACTCCTCTTCAGGCGTAATTCCGAAATCAACATGTTCGTCATCGTTACCATCGGTCATATCATCATCTTCAGGATCATAGCAATCTGAAACACCATCATTTGCTGGAGAGTCATCAGAAGCTCCAAGGCATCCTATTGCATCGCCTGTACTGTTGGTATATCCGTCAGGAAGACCTGATATTTGTACCTGATAAGTTGCATCTGGATCAAGACAAATGTTTCCACCTTCATCTGTTGGGCCAAACTCGTAAGAACCGTCTGCACCTGTGGTAGTAGAACCAGCAGGACTGGTTGATCCGTCAGCATTACATTCTAACAATTCAACAGTAATGCCTTCAACACCATCAACAGAGCTGTCTTGACATCCGTCATTTTCACCGTCCATAAAGACGATACCTGCCATTGATTCGCAATCTGGATCTGGAACGATTCCAAAGTCTACATGCTCATCATCGTCTCCGTCATCTGCGTCGTCATCTTCTGGATCTACACATGCTGAGACACCATCATTTGCTGGTGAGTCGTCTGCGCTGCCATCACATGATGCGCCGTCTCCGGTGCTGTTGCTATAACCGGCTGGCAAGCCTGAAATTTCAACCTGATAAGTTGCATCTGGATTAAGACATAAGTTTCCTCCATCATCGCTTGGACCGAACTCATAAGAACCGTCTGCTCCAGTTGTTGCCGTACCTACAGAAGTAGTAGAACCATCTTCATTGCATTCAAACAATTCAACATCGACTCCTTCCATTCCTGAAGCGGCATCGTCTGGACAACCATCCTCATTTGCATCCACGAATACTGTTCCTGCGATTGACTCACAACATTCAGTTCTTATCACTGAGATTGGATCATTTGAAATATCGAAACAACCTTCAAGATCTGAGACATTTTCACCAGGCTCCAAACCTGTAATTCCAGCCTCATAAGAAATATTCCAAAGTAAACATGTGCCTGGACCAGCTTCGTCAAAATTGACATCATACGGACTTTCAGGTAAACCAAGAATAGCTCCGTCAATATCAGTTATTAGCCATTGAGAAGTACTTCCAACATTTCCTGTTAAAGTAATTGAACCAGCAGGAATGAAATCCGCTGTTCCATTTATCACACAGAATTCGAATGGTCCACCAGCAAGTGTTCCACCGTCCACAACACATTCTGGATCTGGTACGATTCCAAAGTCTACATGCTCGTCATCGTCTCCATCATTTGCATCATCATCTTCTGGATCTACACATGCTGAGACACCATCATTTGCTGGTGAGTCATCTGCGCTTCCATCACATGATGCACCGTCTCCAGTGCTGTTGCTGTAACCAGCTGGTAAACCTGAAATTTCAACCTGATAAGTTGCATCTGGATCTAAGCATAAGTTGCCTCCGTCATCGCTTGGACCGAATTCGTATGTTCCATCCGTTCCTGTCACTGTTGAGCCGACAGGGGTTGTTGTTCCGTCGTTGTTACATTCCAATAATTCAACAGCAACTCCTTCAACGCCTGAAGCGGCATCGTCTGGACAACCGTCCTCATCTGCATCCATGAATACTGTTCCTGCGATTGACTCACAATCTGGATCTGGTACGATTCCGAAATCTACATGCTCGTCATCGTCGCCGTCATCTGCGTCGTCATCTTCTGGATCAACACATGCTGAGACACCATCATTTGCTGGTGAATCGTCTGCGCTGCCATCACATGAAGCGCCGTCTCCAGTGCTGTTGCTGTAACCGGCTGGTAAGCCTGAAATTTCAACCTGATAAGTTGCATCTGGATCTAAGCATAAGTTGCCTCCGTCATCGGTTGGACCGAATTCGTATGTTCCATCTGCACCTGTGGTTGTAGTTCCGATTGGTGTAGTTGTACCATCAAGATTACATTCCATCAATGCTACCGCTACTCCTTCCATTCCAGCATTCATATCATCTGGACAACCATCGTTGTCTGCGTCAACAAACACCGTACCTGCGATTGACTCACAGTCTGGTTCTGGAGTAATTCCGAAGTCTACATGCTCGTCATCGTCTCCATCATTTGCATCATCATCTTCTGGATCTACACATTCAGAAACTCCATTATTTGCAGGTGAATCATCTTCGCTACCCTCACAAGCTGCACCGTCTCCAGTGCTGTTGCTGTAACCAGCTAGTAAGCCTGAAATTTCAACCTGATAAGTTGCATCTGGATCTAAGCATAAGTTACCACCGTTATCGGTTGGACCGAATTCGTATGTTCCATCATCTGCTGTAACAGTTGAGCCAACAGGGGTTGTTGTTCCATCTGCATTACATTCCATCAAAGCAACATCAACTCCTCCAATACCAGAGAATAGATCATTTGGACAACCATCGTTGTTGTCATCTACAAAGACCATTCCTGCGATTGATTCGCAATCACTACAAGTAGCACCTGTTATGCATTCTGCAGGATCAACATTGTAACAGAATGGAGGTAAGTCAGCAGTCACTAGTCCTGCAGGAAGTCCTACTACGGTTCCTAAGTCTATCACTCCTCCTTCTCCAAAGGCCAATATTGCTTCAATTGTTGCCAAGTCCAATGTTGCACCTTGAGCTAAACCTTGAACGGCAGCATAAACATCCGCTAATGTATTACCAGAAGCTGGTAAATTCAGACTAATGCTAAAGCCAGCAACTGCCTCTTCTAATACTAAAATGACAGCATCCAATTCTGATTGAACATGCGTAATAGCTGTTATGCAAATAGTTTGTTCATCAACTATTCCATCTAAAGCTGATTGAGCCTCAGCCATTGTGCCGATAGAAATTATTCCATCAGGAGTTCCAGTTGCTGTTCCAGCAGGATCATCGAGTACAATGTACTCTGTAATTTCACCAGCATTCGTGCTTCCATCATCCATAGTACTTACAGTATACGGAGCTCCAAAACCACCGTCAGGGCAAACTGATCCATCAATCACAACTGTTGGTGCATCTGCATCACAAGTTGTTGGAACAACTCCAAAGTCGATGTGTTCATCTTCATCTGTATCATCTGTATCATCGTCTTCTGGATTGTAACAATCAGAAACACCATCGTTTGCTGGTGAATCATCGTTGTCGCCATCACATCCTGTACCCTCTCCGGTACTGTTAGAATATCCAGCCGGCAATCCTGCGATTTGTACCTGATAAGTATCTCCTGGGAATAGAAGACATTCGCCTTCTAGACCTTCGCCAAGGAATACATAACTTCCATCCTCACCTGTAATGGCAGAAGCTACTGGAATTCCAGCACCACTCGCATCGCATGATATCAATTCAACTGTTACTCCAGCTAAACCTGCATCACCTTCTCCCTGACAACCGTCATTATTAGAGTCGATGAATACGGTACCTCCAAGAGATTCACAATCGGAAGGAACGACTCCAAAATCAATGTGCTCATCTGCATCACCATCCTCATCGTCATCATCAGATGGGTTGTAACATTCAGAAACACCATCATTCATAGGGGAATCATCATCGTCGCCATCACAACTTGCACCTGCTCCAGTAGAATTTGTATATCCTCCAGGCAGTCCGCTGATCTGAGTTTGGTAAGTCATATTTGGATCCAAGCATAAGTTGTCTGGTCCAGCCATTGGGCCAAATTCGTATGACCCGTCTGCACCAGTTACGGTTGTCCCCATGCTTGTCGTCGTTCCATCGTCGTTGCATGCAAACAATTCTACCGTTACTCCTGGTAAACCGTCAGCAGGATCTGCCTGACAGCCGTCATTATCTGCATCTTCAAATACAACACCTGCAATCGATTCACATGGAACCAATCCGAAATCAACATGTTCGTCATCATCTCCGTCATCTGCATCATCATCTTCAGGATCTACACATTCTGAAACACCGTCGTTTGCTGGTGAATCATCCGCGCTGCCATCACAAGTTGCTCCGTCTCCGGTGCTGTTGCTATAGCCAGCAGGCATTCCTGAAATTTCAACTTGATAAGTTGCATCTGGATCAAGACATAAGTTACCTCCTGTTAGACTTGGACCAAATTCGTATGATCCATCTAGGCCAGTTGTTGTACTAGCTATTGGGGTCGTTGTTCCATCCGCATTA
Organism: uncultured Chitinophagales bacterium; assembly: GCA_937927195.1. Classification (GTDB taxonomy): domain Bacteria; phylum Bacteroidota; class Bacteroidia; order Chitinophagales; family UBA2359; genus JAHDGP01. The sequence continues at coordinate 23,511 of CALBCY010000280.1, read as the reverse complement.
CATTCTAACAAATCTATATTTACGCCTTCTACACCTGCAGGTGAATCATCTGGACAACCATCATTGTCAACATCAATGAATACTGTTCCAGAAATTGACTCACAATCTACATCCGGAACAATACCGAAGTCAATGTGTTCATCATCATCGCCGTCATTTGGATCATCGTCACTTGGGTTGTAACATTCAGATACACCATCATTAGCTGGTGAATCATCTGCTCCGCCCAAACAACCTTCACCTTCACCTGTGCTATTTGAATAACCAGCAGGTATGTTTGAAATTTCAACCTGATAAGTTAATGATGGATCAAGGCATAAGTTATCTGGACCAGCCAGTGGACCAAAGGCATAATTACCAATTTCATCCGTTACTGTTGTTCCAACACTGCTTGTCGTTCCATCATCATTACAAACCAATAGTTCAACTGTAACTCCTGCAACTCCATCAGCAAAGTTGTCTTGACAACCATCGTTGTCAGAGTCTTCAAACACCACTCCTGCCACAGACTCACATGGAGTCAAGCCAAAGTCAATGTGTTCATCTTCATCAGCATCCTCTGCGTCGTCGTCAGATGGGTTGTAACAATCCGATACACCATTATTATCTGGTGAATCATCATTATCGCCATCGCAACCAATTCCTTCACCATTTGAGAATCCTAATCCAGCAGGAACATCACTTATTTGTACCTGATAGGTCATAGATGGATCGAGACATAAACTGTCAGGACCAGCCATTGGGCCAAATTCATATGTTCCATCAGCTCCTGTTGTTGTTGATCCCAATGAAGTCGTAGTCCCATCAGGATTACAAGCCAATAATTCGACTGTAACACCAGGAACACCATCAGCAGGATCCGCCTGACAACCATCGTTGTCAGAATCCATGAAGACAACACCTGCAACAGATTCACAAGGCGTCAAGCCAAAGTCTATGTGTTCGTCTTCATCGCCATCATCTAAATCATCGTCCTCTGGATCATAACAGTCAGAAACGCCATCGTTGTTTGGAGAATCATCATTGTCACCATCACAACCTGTTCCAGCACCTGTACTGTTTACAAAACCAGCTGGAGCACCAGAAATTTGTACTTGATACGTAGCCTCTGAATCCAAGCAAACATTCCCTCCCTCTGGAGTTGGACCAAATTCATAAGATCCGTCTGCTCCAGTGCTAACTGTTGCAACAGAAGAAGTGGTTCCATCTGCATTACATTCTAACAATTCAACAGTTACGCCTTCTACTCCATCAGCAGGATCTGCTTGACAGCCATCATTGTTCGAATCTTCAAACACGACACCGCCTACAGTTTCACATTCTTCTGGAACAATACCAAAGTCTATGTGTTCATCGCCATCATCATCAGATGGATCATCATCTGCTGGGTTGTAACATTCAGAAACACCGTCATTCATAGGTGAATCATCTGCTGCACCGAAGCAACTTGTACCAGCACCTGTACTGTTTGAGAATCCAGCAGGTAGATTAGAAATCTGAGTTTGGTAAGTCATATTCGCATCCAAACATAAGCTATCTGGACCTGATTCAGGACCAAATGAATAGTTACCAAGCTCATCAGTTACTGTTGTTCCTATGCTCGTGGTCGTACCATCATCATTACATGATAACAATTCAACAGTGATTCCAGGAACACCATCCATGATGTTGTCCATACAACCATCGTTGTCCGGATCTTCAAATACAATACCCGCGACTGACTCACAAGGAGTCAAACCGAAATCGATGTCATCAGAAGGATCATCTGTTGGATCAACACAATCAGAAACACCATCATTGTTTGGAGAATCATCATTGTCACCATCGCAACCTGTTCCTTCGCCAGTAGTATTAGAATATCCACCAGGAATATCACTTATTTGCACCTGATAAGTTGACATAGGATCTAGACATAAATTGTCTGGACCCGCCATTGGGCCAAATTCGTATGATCCGTCTGCACCGGTTACTGTAGAACCAATAACAGTAGTCGTACCATCCTCATTACATTCCAATAATTCAACTGTAACATCTGGCACACCATCCGCAGGATCTGCCTGACATCCGTCAGAATCAGCATCTTCGAATACAACACCACCTACAGATTCGCAAGGGTAGATTCCAAAGTCGATGTGTTCATCACCATCTTCATCATCTGGATCATCATCAGTTGGGTTGTAACAATCAGAGACTCCATCATTAGCTGGGGAATCGTCATTGCTACCGTCACAGCCTTCGCCTGCTCCTGTAGAGTTGGCATATCCTGCTGGCAAACCTGCAATTGCAGTTTGATAAGTCATTGCTGGATCCAAACATACTTCCCCACCATCTACACTTTCGTCGAATACATATGATCCGTCTGCACCTGTAGTTGTTGTAGCTATTGAAGTAGTTGTGCCGTCATCATTACATGCTAGTAATTCTATAGTGATACCTTCCATTCCGTCAGCAGCATCTGCCTGACATCCATCATTGTCTGAATCAACAAACACAGTACCCGCTACTGATTCACATGGGAAGATTCCGAAGTCGATGTGTTCATCGCCATCTCCATCATCTGCATCATCGTCCTCAGGATCGTAACAATCAGAAACGCCATCATTATTTGGTGAATCATCGTCGCTTCCTTCACAGCCTGCACCTTCGCCAGTACTGTTGTTGAAACCGGCTGGCAAACCACTTATTTGAGTTTGGTAGGTTGCTGCTGGATCAAGACATAACATGTCTGGACCATACATTGGTCCAAATCCATAAGCACCTGTTGAGTCCGTTACAGTTGTACCTAAAGAAGTCGTTGAACCATCTGCATTACATGCTAACAATTCAATTGTTACTCCTGGAACACCATCAGCGGCATCAGCCTGACATCCGTCGTTGTCTGAATCTTCAAACACGACACCAGCGATAGACTCACACGGTACAAATCCAAAGTCTATATCCTCATCAGATCCTCCGTCGTCTGGATCATCATCCGCAGGATTGTAGCAATCAGAAACACCATCATTCGCAGGTGCATCATCATTGTCGCCATCACATCCTATTCCTTCTCCAGTGCTATTGAAATAGCCTGCTGGAGCATCGGCAATTTGTACCTGATAAGTTGAATCAGACGACAAACAAACATCTCCACCTTCTGGAGTAGGACCAAATTCATAGGATCCATCAGCACTTGTCATCGTGCTAGCAATAGAAGTTGTAGAACCATCGTCATTACAAACTAACAATTCTAGCATAACCCCTTCAATTCCATCAGCAGCATCTGCCTGGCAACCGTCGTTGTTTGTATCTACAAAAACAACTCCTGCTACTGTTTCACAAACAACAGGAACGATTCCGAAATCAATGTGTTCGTCTTCGTCAGCATCATCTGGATCGTCATTTTCTGGATCGTAACAATCTGAAACTCCATCATTGTTAGGAGAATCATCTGCCGCAGCAAAACATCCAACTGCAGCTCCTGTGCTATTTGCATAATCAGCCGGCAAATTGGAAATTTGTGTTTGATAAGTCATTGTTGGATCAAGGCATAAGCTATCTGGGCCTGATTCAGGACCGAAAGAGTACATACCGTCAGCATCAGTCATGGTTGTTCCAAGACTGGTTGTTGATCCGTCTGCATTACAAACCAATAGTTCTACTGTAATTCCAGGAACTCCGTCTCCAGCATTGTCTTGACAACCATCGTCGTCCGGATCTTCAAAAACCATACCCGCAACAGTTTCACATTGGTTCAAGCCAAAGTCTATGTGTTCATCCTCATCTCCATCGTCAGTATCGTTATCTGTTGGGTTGTAGCATTCAGAAATACCATCATTGTTTGGTGAATCGTCATCATCACCATCACAGCCAGCACCTGCTCCTGTACTGAAATCCAAACCAGCAGGTAAATTGCTTATTGATGTTTGGTAAGTCATTTCAGGATCCAAGCAAAGATTGTCAGGACCAATTTCAGGACCGAAAGCATAAGCACCAGTAGAATCTGTTAGCGTTGAACCTAAAACAGTTGTTGTTCCGTCGTCATTACAAACAGATAGTTCTACTGTCACTCCTGGCACTGCATCGGCAGCATCAGCTTGACAACCATCATCATCGTAATCAAGGAATACAACTCCTGCGACTGTTTCACATATTTCAGGAACAATACCGAAGTCTATGTGTTCGTCAGTATCTCCATCCGTCGGATCATCATCAGTCGGGTTATAACATTCTGAAATGCCATCATTGTTTGGTGAGTCATCAGCTCCACCAAAGCAATCTACACCTTCACCTGTACTGTTTGAGTAAGTTGAAGGCAGACCTGAAATTTGAGTTTGGTAAGTCATAGCTGGATCAAGACAAAGACTATCTGGACCTGATTCTGGACCAAAAGAGTATTGTCCCATTTCATCAGTAACAGTCGTACCTAAACTACTTGTTGTTCCATCAGCATTACAAACCAATAATTCAATTGTAATGCCTGGGGCATTGTCTACTAAATTGTCTTGGCAACCATCATTATCCGAATCAATAAATACGATTCCTGCTACAGATTGACATGGAACAAGACCGAAATCTATGTTTTCATCTCCATCCATATCATCGGCATCGTCGTCTGTCGGGTTGTAGCAATCAGAAACACCATCATTGTTTGGTGAATCGTCGTTGTCACCATCACATCCAATTCCTTCTCCAGTAGAGTTTGAAACTCCAGCAGGCAAATCAGAAATTTGAGTTTGATAAGTCATAGCAGGATCAAGACACAAACTGTCAGGTCCGACCATTGGACCGAATTCATAAGAACCGTCGGCTCCTGTTATAGTAGATCCGACTGAAGTTGTTGTCCCGTCGTCATTACAAGCTAGCAACTCAACTGTAACGTTTGGAACACCATCGCCAGGATCTGCCTGACAGCCATCATTGTTGTTGTCCATAAAGACTACACCAGCAACTGATTGGCATTCAAATATTCCAAAATCAATGTTTTCATCGCCATCCGCATCATCTGCATCGTCGTCTTGTGGATTGTAACAATCAGACATTCCATCATTGTTTGGTGAATCGTCGTTGTCTCCATCACATCCTGTTCCTTCTCCTGTGCTATTTGCAAAGCCAGCAGGGATATCACTGATTGCAGTTTGGTAAGTCTTATTGCCACTTAAGCAAAGACTATCTGGTCCAATATCAGCACCAAAAGCGTAAGCACCTGTCGAATCTGTAAGGGTTGAACCTAAAGAAGTAGTCGTTCCATCAGCATTGCAAACAAGTAATTCTACTGTTACGCCTGGAACGCCGTCAGCAGCGTCCGCCTGGCAACCATCGTTGTTGGTATCGTTAAAGACCACACCTGCAAGCATTTCACATTGAACCATTACATTTTCAGGATCGTGGTCATCTTCATCGCCCATTTCACAACAAGGATCTTCAGCTATACTAGAGCCGACTCCAAAGACATCAATTCCGGTAATGCTTCCACCTGGATCGGTGATTGTAATTTCAAGAATACCTTCAAAGAAACCAGGTTCGTAGATGTATTCATAACTTGCATCTATACCTAAAGCAGCTAGGTCAGCTACCAAAAGATCCATTCCTGTAAACGAGGATGAATTGTATGGATAATTTGGAAGTGCTATTACAGCACCGTCCAAGTATATAGCAGTAATGTCGTGAGTTTGCATTCCATTCAAAATAACAATGGCATCGGTTTGTCCCACTGTTAAAACATAAGAACAACATTCTGTTGTATTGTCTATGTTGTCATCACTAGGCGTATCGACTACTCCACCAGGATCGTCTGTTGGATCATCGTTAGGAGTACTATCCACATCTGGTGGGTTGTTGCCCATGTCATCTTCGAATCTTTCGATTTCCGCAACATTGACTAAGTTGTCCCCTGCTGTTGCAGTTGGATCAACGATCAATTGTATATCTACCATTGCGGAATCTCCGACAGCAATAACTCCTTCATAAGTGTTAATTGCATCATCTCCTACCAATACCCAGCCATTTGCTTCAGGCACAGGAAGGGTAAATCCGACTGGGATATAATCGATTAACTCGACATTTTGAGCATCAAAGTCTCCTTGATTAAATACAGTGATTGTAAAGGTAACTGTATCATCAGGATAGACTAAAGAGTCTTGTCCCATTGCCAAAGTTTTGGTCAATGCTAAATCGTAACATTCTAATTCTAGATCGAAAGGTGCGGATTGAGCCTGACAAGGAGAATCCATTAAGAACGCTCTTACAAAATAGGTTCCCTCACCAGGAGGAGCCCATAAATTGGTAATTGTTTGAGCCAAAGGCAATTCAGTACCATCGTCTAAAATTTCATACCAAGTGTAGTTATCAAATCCTTCTTGTGCTTCAAATGGTTCTTGGAAAGGATCATCCTCAGCGCAAGCTAATACTGCAGGTTCTAAAGTCATTTCAACATTGTCACCTAAGATAACTGGGAATTCAAATTCGTACAAGCAACCATTGCCTAAATCTATTACAGCAGAATAAACAGTTGAGTTGGTTGGGTTACAAATTTGCGGTTCGAAAGAAGTTGGATCATCCAAGAAATCTGCCGGAGTCCAAACAATGGTCCCAGCTGCAACAACAGATGCAGGAGCATTTATATCTATTCGAGTACAAATATCGGGACAAACTATCATGTCTTCAAATGGTCCAAACTCTAACTCTTCATTAGAATAGAAATCAGTCGTATACGTATTGGTACAGGCACCAGATGTTCCTGTTACATTTAACACAACCGGAGCATCGATTCCGAAGCCAGGGTTGATTGTAACACACATGGTGTCCATTGCTGCATTTGTGGTAATGGTCCCTCCACCCATTGGCATCAATTCAAACTCGTAATCTGCGCAGTATGGGAAACACAATTCTTCAGTGTTACAAACAAAATTTGCGTCTCCTAATTCTTCCAAGAATTCAGGTGTTGCTTCTTCGATCAATGTTTCCACATTGTCACAAGTGCATTCTGTTTCATAATTCTGTGTTAAAATAACTGGACAAGAAAATTCTTCTGCAACGACGAATGTTCCGGAAAGAACGGTTGTATCGCCGCCTGCCAAAACCAAAGCATAAGGATCTGTCTGAAGATTCGGATCTAAGCCGAGGTCTAAAATTCCATTAAAATTGATGTCTCTGAATAATTCGATGGTTACATTTCCATTGTAATCTGGTCCTGGGTTATGAAGTGTTGCTTCATAAGAATAGGTAACATTCTCAGGGTCTCCATCACAAACCTGAACAAGCATTAGATCAACAGTTTCCAAAGGAGGATTGATTGTAATGTCAACAAGGTTGTTTACTGAATTATCAACGAAAACACCACAGTATTCTCCAGTAGCAGCACAAAGAGTAGAATCTTGATAAGATTTTAAATCCACCCCTAGCAAAGTTTCACCACAATCAACAGCTAAATCCTGAGTCATACCCACTTGGACATTAAACAACTCACCCATTCCAATTCCCGGAGGAGCTTGAACGCAGATCTGTGTTGAATTTCCAAACATATTTACTGTTTCATAGCTAGGAGTAAATCCTGCAGGAACAGTAAAATTCAAGGTTCCAGTATAAGCTAATTCTGCAGGTAATGTCACGCAAAGCTCCAGGCTATCTCCAGTTGCAATTTCAGAAATGTTTACAGATGAAATATTCACTAAATTTTCATCTGCGCCACAATAGAAATCCAATGGATCTACAAAGTTTACCAGTTGTGCATAATCTTCAGGATCAGCACCTTCGATTATTACTGGCTCGCTTTCCACAATGCCTGAAGTAACTATTCCACCACAAGTATTATTGGCGTTTGTTAGGAATCTAAGTGGCGTTCCAGATGTAAACTCTTCACAAGAAGTTACCACCTTAAATTTGATTGCCAATTTGTTGGAATCTGATTCAACAGAAGAGAATCCAACTCCTTCTAAACCATTCTCATCAATGTATGAATTTACATCTAAATCGTCTAAATAGAATATTCCTTCTCCTAATGGCCCAGTCAATGCCAAATTAGGCACGGGATCGGGTATGCTGTAGAAATTACCAGCAAAAGATGGCCCGTCAGGATAAGCTGCTTGCCAACTACCAGGAATAACTGTCAAACCGGAAGTTGGAATCATCCAATTTAGGTCAATATTCTTTAATATTGAAGGCTTCACGTTTTTGATTCTTACAGCTAAAGTGAAAGTATCACACAAACCAATGTCTTGATCTTCCATTAAACTATCACTTGGTTCGATGGACCATTCCGCTTGAAGGTCCGATTCTTCTACTACATATTTGTAACATATTGTTACATCAGAACAACCACCAGAATCACCTGATAAAGCTGCTTGAACTTCTCTAGGTGCACAACCAGAAGAGGTAGATATACAAATCTCAGGAGATGGTAATCTATCTCCAGGACAGAAAAGTAGTCTTGTTTCTATTTCAAGTTCAACACAAGTTCCAGCTGGAATATCTGCTACTTCTACCATGTAGGTATTGTAAAATGGATCGCTATTAATGAGTGTATAATTAGTGTTTCCACCTACAACATTTATCAATTCGACAGAGGAAGGAACCACAATCGAGGTGGTCACATTTTGATGTGTTGCTCCAGTAGTATCAGTTCCTGCACATACAGAATAAGTATTCGCTTCGGTCGTTCCATCAGTACCTACATTTCCAGAAGCTAATAATGTTGTTCCGAGGCTTGGAAGTAAAGGAGGGAAACCGACACTTGAGTCTTCGAACAATAGGTCAAAAGAGACATTGTCTTTCTTATTCATTAATGTATCTATAATTTCTTCGACAAAAGAATAGTAAGAAAGTACACAGTTAGGATTAACTCCTGAATCACTTATTACCTGACTCAGTTCAATTCCCTCAGCCGCAGTTGGCTCTCCAGGGGTTTCCAGAGGGAAGTTATAGGCGTCGTAAGCAGCAAGAACAATAGAATCACAGACTGAACAATCTGTCCTTGCACTGGCTTGTCTTGCCGAACAAACGAATGCGGTTGTTCCATCTGGACCACAGAATTGAGGTGCCCAATTGCATTTGTAAGACCAATCATATTTCAACTCAAAATCAGAAATATTCTGAATATTCTCAGGACACAGCATGCACAAGTCGTATTTGATTTGCAAGCTATCCTTGCCACTGAGACCAACACCCAATAAAGGCATTCCACCTTCGTTAGGATTAAAAACGTTGTATCCTTGTGTAAAATTGGAATCTACTGCACAATATTCAACCCCAGAAATAAACTCACAAGTAGTTTGATAGTTACTTTTTAATTCTAGATCATATTCAGTACCCAGACAATCTATACCTCTAGGATTGCCACAATAAATTGAAGGATTCAACATAGGGATATCTACGTCATTGATTTGAATAATTGGTCGGTATTCAGTTGTATACCAATTGGGAGGTAAATCGTCATCCAACTTTATAGTAGTGCACATGGTTCCGTCACAATCATTTACTTGCATGGTAGTTGATGCCTTGACATCACCAGGGCAGAAAGATTCAAAAGGAACATCAAAACCACAAGCCGATTGAACCGCGTCTTGACATCCAGTTGCGTTGATGGCATATACTGTTAAACTGGCATCAATTTCACCAGGTTGGATTGCCAAATCAGGTGTACACTGCATAGATTGTGTTCTGACAAAGTTTTTAACCAATGGGACTTCCCATGTGAACCACAATTTGTCTCCATTTCTATAGTCATATTTTTCCAAAAAGGCGTCAATACAATCACCATCACCTGGCCAAATAGCGTCACCTGTATCTCCATAACAAACATTTCTTTTAGAAATGTTTCTCAATTGAACTCTTAAAAAGTTGTTATCAAACCAATCATTTGAACTACCCCCACAAGAACTGGCAAATTGATCTGAAGCTTGCCCTGCATATTGTGGAGCCTGTCCATATATTAACACAGAATAAGGATAAGTTTGAGGAGTTGTTCCGATGTCATTCCCTTCGCAGTCTCTCGGAACAGCACCATCATTTATACATTGGGGCAAATCTGAGAAGTCAACTTCGGTTCTAACGCCAGAGCCTGCTTTCTCGACATAGAAACCAGTCAATACAGATCCAGCTGCATCCATCATCAATTCTATTTCATCTTTTCGGTTGGTTCCACCTGCGATGTTTTTAACAGAAACATTGAACATAAACATTGACAATTCTTGAGAATACAACCAGTCTTCATCGTGCAATTCATAAGAAATATCAACAACAGCTGTATCACAAGGCATAAACCTTGTTCTGTCTTCAAATGGGACAGTGGTAGAATCATGTTGAACCGCCAATGTTTTATCAGTGTAACCGTAATTTTTACGTGCTACATACAATTCTTCTTCTATTGGGCAAACACAATCGACACAAGTAGGATCACCACGGTAAATTATTTGCTCGCATGCTCTTACAATATCGCAAGCACAACCACCATCACTACAAGATTCAATTACTTGATGGGATCCAACAGCATAAAGCGGAGGAGGACACCAGCAAGAATCAACTTCCAAAGTGTAGTTATAACAAAGAAGTGTAGCACTTTCATTACTTCCCATTGGCAAGGTTAAAACTCTATTTGTTGAATCAACATTGTTCCAAGAAGACCCCGTTGGCATTGGTGTTCCACCATCAATAGTATAGGTTTCAGAACCAGGAACGACTTCAAAATCATAAATAAATGGATAGTCCCCAATAAAGTCAATTTGTAAATAAACATTATTGGCTGAACAAGCCTCTACATTAATTGCTTCAAATTCGTAGCAAAATTCTACATCAACTTGTTCCGGCACACCGGCAGTTAAATTACCATTCATTCCCACAGTAACACCATCGGAGAAAACTCCAAAATCATAACCACTTACTCCACCCGGAATAGCAGTTTCAGTTGTGGTTATAGAAGTAGCACCATAAGTAATATAAGCAGGTGGATCAATGGCAGGAAAATCTTGGAAGTCCTGACCACAATTCTTCTTTCCTTGGGCGTAGGCTTGAGAAAATTCACAACTCAAACCATCACAATCCAAACTGGAAGGAGCAGGAGCTTCAGCAGAGCATACGATGGCAATTTCCAATTGAATTGCCAATGGCTGACCACCTGGTAAATCATCGAAAAAGCCATCGCCGTCGATGTCTTCCAAACCAATGTTGTCTCCATCTAGGTTCATTGTATTGTTCCAAAATTCAAAAATGATGTCACCGTTTGAAATAGCATAAAGGCTATCAGGAATTGGATCGCTTCCATTAATAGAAACAGATACAATTTCGATGTTCGGATTGTCACAAACTTGGAAACCAATTTCCAAGTCTTCAAAGAGGCCTTCAGCAGGATCAGTGTTGGAACTTTCAACTAAAATTTCAACTATTGCATTGTTTCCACAAAGCTGGGCGGTTTGAGTAACTTCTGCACTGATCAATGCCTCTGCATTGTATTCTGGTAAAAAGTTTATGGCTCCTTGAGACATAGACGCTTCGTCACAAATCATATCCATACACCCATAAGATGCTTGATAATCGAGGAAAATTCCAGGTGTATTGAAACAGCCACCAATTTCATAACAGACTTCAACTATCATATTTTCGTTCGAATCAAAAAAGGTATTGGCTGGATTTCCCAGGGGATCATTGTTACCAAGGAATACATCACCAGAAACATTTCCAGTTACCGTATAAATTGAGTCATAAATTGCAGGGTCATAGACAGCAGTTGCAGACCAGGGGACATCGACACCATTTGCTTTTAAACTGGTGATCATTAAATTGTCTGTCAAATCAGATCCAATAATACTGAAATCGTAATTGTCAACCCATGCCTTTATACCATCTTGTGAAACCATCACTTCAGTACAGAAAGTACTACCTGGTTCTGAAAAAGTGGTATCCTGCGGAGTAACACTTAGAACATTCAGAACAGGTGTTCTTATTTCAGAGTTAAATTCTGCAGGAGGCGTGACTTCTGTTTTACATTTAAAGGTATTACCCAGTGTATCTTGCCAAGTATAATTCAAAGCGAGATCAATAAATAATTGAGGGCCGTCCTTTCGAGCTTCACAATTTGCAGTAACACCAACATAGACAACTATTACGCTGTCTGAACCGAGTGGGCTGACTAAAAAAGAAGGAAATTCGGGATCAGAAACATTCACTGGAGTTATTGTTGTTCCTGGATATACAGTGGATTCAAATCCAGCATATTGCATTCCTGGTGGAAAATCAATAACAAATTCACCACCCTTGGCACTACCATTGGCATCTTTGAAGAAAATCAAAAATGCCAGTGTATCCGCAGATCCACATAATACCAAAGAGTCGGTTTGGGCAAAACCTGGAACACCACGAAGGTCGATTATTTCGACATCGGGACATCCTGGCGATTGAGCTTTTATCTGGTTGGTATCTGATACCACCAGAAACAGCACTAGCAATGATGTTAAGTACATCATTGCTTTCAATTTGCTGTGCAAATTGAAATGTAAAAAGGGTAGGAACTTTTTCATCATAAAAAATATTTACATGAATTATTTAACCTGGAAGGGACACAACCAGGGGAGGTTAAAATGATTTATTTATATCTCTATTATCTATTTTATTCACCTGTATTAATTTGGTATATATTCCTTGTAAAGGGATTAATATCGAGTCTGTATTTTGTGTTTGAAAAGAGATCGATTAGATGCGTTTGAATTTTTAAATATTTATTTTTTAAAATATTTATCTTTCTTAATTAAAATGAAGTATGAAATGAAGTATCTCCTATACGGCATTACATAAGAATCCAATACAATCTATTGTGCAAATGAAGATGAGCCAGAACTGGCTCAACAGAATTAGGGTGAGTTATTATTAGACATTATAATAACTCACAATGGAAGGTGACATATATTACGACTTACCATATTTATATGTTTCAGAATGGGAATGCCTTGTTAATTTGGGGAATTTTTAATGTTTCATCATAGGCTTTACATTTTAAATCATACATCGTTGTTTATCAAGCTTTTGGGAGACATTTCATGAACAATATTGTTTCATTTTTATTTGATTAAATTTTTCTTGATTGTGCGAAGAATTAAATTCCCAATTTGGCATTTTCTTAGCGTCCATATTTGTGTTTAATTTGAATATATCTATCGGTAATTTTCATTACACAGTTCGCTTGGCTAAATGTAAAAATCTTTGAGTTTAGCATTCTGGCTTTCCAATTTTAGGTATCTCAGTCTTTGGTTGGGTTAATGCCCTTCCCTATAGAATACATCGGTAAGATTTGTCCAAATATTTTGCTTTAGAGATGCTTGGAATTTTATTGCAAAAAGGCTTGTATCGAAATTCGATACAAGCCTTTAAGATTGATTTAAAAATTGGCAGTTTTATTCTGCCTAGTTTTATTCTGCCTAGTCTATTTCACTTTTAGCTTTCATTTTATTCTTATCGGGAATCTATTTTTTGCTATAAAAAAGGCTTGTATCGTTTACCGATACAAGCCTTTATATTTCTAAGAATTTTCGAGATTGCCCCTCACCGCCTTTGGCGGTGAGGGGCTTCAAGATAGTTGTCCCTCCACAAATTATCTTCTTAACTCGATAAATCCTTGTTTCAAATCAACTTGATCTCCTGAAATTAATTCCAGGCTGTAGTAGTAAGTTCCTTGTGGAACTCCGAATCCGTCTTGGTGCAAGTCACCGTTCCATGAATCACCATTTCTGTAATCGTCATTGCGATAAACAAGCTGTCCAGATTCATTGAAAATGCTGATTAGCATTCTTGCGCCTTCTGCTTGACATTCATCACAACCTTCAATTTGGAAAAGATCATTGTTGCCGTCACCATTTGGAGTAAACACATTTGGTAATCTGAAACCGTCAACTGTGCAAGCACCATGAGCTGTCACATCAATGGCTACCGTTGCCTGATCGCAACTTTCACCACAACAAATTTCATAATCCAGATAAACCATACCTGTAAATCCTAATTGCGGAACATAAATTAATTCTCCACCATTGATTAAAACTGCTCCTTCATAAGAACCAGCTGGTGTCAATACATTGATGGTCGGAGTACAATCACTTGGATAAACATCATTATTCAAAACTGGAATATAGATGGTTGAATTATCCGGAGTTGTTCCATAGTCATCATTTGCAACAAGGCCATTAGCAGGTGTGCAATTTACAGTAACATAAACGCTGGTTTGATCCATTCCACCATTCCCATCACAAGCAGAATACAAGAATGTATCTTCTCCTGAAAAATCAGAATTAGGTGAATAAACCAAAGTCGTTCCCACTTGTATCACTGTTCCATTAGCAGGATCAGTAAATCCACAGATAGTGATCTGATCTTGGTCTGCATCTGAATCATTGGCCATTACTTCAATTGTAACCTGAACGCCACAATTAGCCGAAGCATAATCTGGATTGGCATCAGGAGCATTGTTACCTGTATCACAATTGTTTTCAATGTAAACATTGTTGATACTGGTACCACCATTTCCATCACAAGCTGTATAGGTAAACAAATCTGTTCCCTGGTAATTAGTTTGTGGTGTGTAAGTAAATGTGCTTCCTGCCAAAGTAACCGACCCGTTAGATGGTTGAGAATATTCACAAACAGTCAATGCATCTCCATCTGGATCTGAATCGTTTGCCAATACTTCAACAGCTACTGTCATATTACAATCGCCCGATACCTGATCATAAGAAGTTACCGGATTCGAATTTGTCGTATTCTGGCAAGTTACTGATACATTCACAGTTGCTGTAGCTGACAAACCTTCTGAATCACAGATAGAGTAAGTAAACGAATCATTTCCGCTAAAGCCTGAATTTGGCGTATAAGAGAATTGACCGTTGCTACTTAATACCGTTCCGTTGGTCCCCTGCCCTATTGAGCAGATTGTCAATGCTGATCCTTCAGGATCATAATCATTGGCTAAAACATCAATACTGATTGTCTGACCGCAATCGGTCTGAGCCTGATCATTTCCTGCAACTGGAGCAGTATTTTGCTGCTGAGAATCACAGGATACAGAAATGGTTACTATTGCATCGTCTTGTAACAGTCCGTCTGAACAAGATGTGTAAGTAAATGAATCTGTTCCGCTGAAACCTGCATTTGGTGTATAGATAAATCCATAACCTGATTGCAATAAACTACCATTAGATGTTTCTGTAAAACCACACAAGTATAACATTGCACCATTAGGGTGTAAGTCATTGTCAAGAACATTAATGGTAACGGACTGCCCACAAGTGGCAGTCGCGTTATCATCAATAGCAGTTAATTCATAATAGATGATATCTTGATCAACTGTTATGTAAACCGTAGCAGTGCTTGATCCACCGTTTCCATCACATACAGTATATGTAAATGAATCCGTTCCGTGGAAGCCTGCATTTGGAGTATAGATAAACTGGTTAGCACTTTGGCTAACTGTTCCATTCATAGCCTGACTGTTGCCACAAAGTGTCAACGCATCTCCATCAAAGTCCCCGTCATTTCCAATTACATTGATTGTAAGTGGTGTATTGATCTGAGTACTTACGTAATCATCAATTGCAAGTGGATCCGTGTTGGTATTTGTACCTCCACAGTTTTCTGAAACTGTAATATGAATATTAACAGTTTCACATTGATTTCCAGCATTACAAGCTGTTACTTCGATGGTGTTGTCACCCGTAAATGATGGCAATGGAATGTAAGTAAAGCAATTGGCAGAGATTGTTTCCAAACCGCATTCAAACAAGCTGTTCAAACCAGTAATGGCCATACCATCACCGCAGAAATCTATACAGATTTCCGTCGGTGTAGTATTGGCGCCAAACGGTGGCAAACATATTGTTTGATCAGGATCACAGTTGTTTTGAGGAACTGTAATCGTAACCGTTGCTTGGTCGCTTCCTCCATTTCCATCACAAATAGTGTATGTGAATGAATCCGTTCCGTAGAATCCTGCATTTGGTGTGTAAACAAAGCCAGTTGCAGTTAATGTTACGGTTCCATTAGATGGAGTAGCATCACCTGCAACATTGCAGATGTAAATCTGGTCTCCATCGTTGTCATAATCGTTGCCCAATACATTGATTGTAACAGGCGTATTCTCTGAAGTACTTACTGCATCGTCAACAGCAGTTGGAGGCGTGTTTGTCTGGCCATTGCAATTGTTTGAAACTGTTATGTAAACATAAATCGTTTCACAAGTTCCAGCCTGGTTGCAAGCTGTAACTTCGATTGTATTGTCACCAATGAATGATGGCAATGGTAAGTATTCGAAGCAATTTGGACCTGTTTGTTCCAATCCACAATTGAAGATGCTGCCCAAGTTTGTAATAGAATATCCATCACAAAGATCGAAGCAAATTTCAGTTGGTGTGGTTCCATTTGTAAACGGTTCAACACACATTGATACATCTTCTGTATCACATGGTTGGTTTGGCTGAGGAACAGTAATTGTTACTGTCGCTTGATCCGTACCACCATTGCCATCGCAGATGGTGTATGTGAATGAATCCGTACCATAGAATCCTGTATTTGGAGTATAAACAAATCCTGTAGCAGTAAGTGTTACAGTACCATTCGAAGCTTGAGCATCACCAGCAACATTGCAGATATAAATCTGATCTCCATCGTTGTCATAGTCATTGCCTAGAACATTGATGGTAACTGGAGTACCTGGCTGAGTCGTTGTATTGTCATCAACTGCTACTGGAGGATTGTTTGGATTGCAGCCACCAATTTGAATATGGATGGTTGTTTCAACACAAACTGAACCATCAGCTGAAGTTGCATGAATGTATACATTGTCATAACCTACACTTTCCATTCCTGGAAGCGGAGTATAAGCAATACAACCGTTTGGCAATTGCTGAACTGCACAGTGGAAAGTAGATTCAACTTCATCAATGATGAAATCACCTGCTACACACCAGTCTGGACAAATTTCAATTGTCTCCATTGCTTCAGTACAAAGGTCATCATGATCACAAGTAAGAGGTGCATCACATCCTTGGTCAATTCCGATCAAACCGGCATCGATAGATCCATCATGTTCGCCTCCACTTAAGTTAACGACATGACTGGTTCCGTTTGTTCCAGCATCACTGTCATTGTTGTCATCACCACCTTGGTTTGATGAAGTAAATTCAGTACCATTTGGTGCATTGAATACAACATAGTAGTTGCCATCAGGAAGATCTTCAAAGATGTAGTATCCATTTGCATCAGTCGTTGTTGAGCCGAGGTAATTACCATTAGCATCATACAAATCTACTGTTACACCTGAAACTGGCACTTCGTTTGAATCTTGAACGCCATCATTGTCTGAATCCATCCATACATAATCTCCAAGACTGTTCAATGGTTCGTCGATTCCGATTAAACCGGCATCAATTGAATCATTGTGTTCGCCTCCACTAAGATTAACTACAGGACTGGTTCCGTTTGTTCCAGCATCACTGTCATTGTTGTCATCACCACCTTGATTAGCCGAAGTAAATTCAGTACCGTTTGGTGCATTGAATACAACGTAGTAGTTGCCGTCAGGAAGATTTTCGAATATATAGTATCCGTTCTCATCAGTCGTTGTTGATCCTAGGAATGTTCCATTTGCATCATACAAGTCTACTACCACACCTGAAACAGGCGCTTCGTTTGAATCCTGAACACCATCATTGTCTGTATCCATCCATACATAATCTCCAAGACTGTTCAATGGTTCGTCTGTCATGTAGAAACCAGCATCTATGGTTCCGTCATGTTCGCCACCACTTAAGTTGACAACTTGACTTTGACCATTTGACTCTGCATCACTATCAAGCGCGTCATCACCACCTTGGTTCATGTCTGTAAGTACCAATCCTGGGATCGTTTCAAATACGACATAGTAATCTCCATCAGGAAGATCTTCAAAGATGTAGTATCCATTTGAGTCAGTAGAAGTTGAAGCAATTAGATTGCCGTCACCATCATACAAGTTAACAGGAACACCGCTGATTGGGCTTTCACCGATATCTTGAACTCCGTCTTGATCTGAATCCAACCATACATAATCTCCAAGGCTATTCAATGGATTTTCATCCGGAACGAAACCTGCATCAACGTTAGGGTTGTGTTCTCCACCAGATAAGTAAACCGTTTCAGTTGTACCTTCACCGTTAGAGCCATCAACATCAGAATCTTCCTCCTCACCTCCGTTGTTTGGAGTAGTCAAAGTTGTACCTGGAACATCTCCAAATTCAACATAGTAACCTCCATCAGGAAGATTTTCAAAGATGTAGTATCCGTCTTCATCTGTGGTCGTGGTTGCTAATTCATTTCCATCTTCATCGTAAAGAGTAACCTCTACGCCTTCGATTGGATCTTCGTTAGAATCCTGAACACCGTCGCCATTTTCGTCTAACCAAACATAGTCACCAAGACTATTGGTTGGAGCATCTTCGATTATAACTGGATCGCTGTCCTCATCATCTTCACTTTGATCACCATCATCATTGTTTGGCTCTGAATCAACATCCGGCTCTTCCGCATTTGAAACTTGAGCTACATTTGTAATTACTCCACTAGAAGCTGTTACAAAACCTGTGATCGTCATTGTTACATCTGAACCATTTGCTATGGTTCCAATGTCCCAAACTCCAGTTAATTGATTATAAGCACCACCAGTTACAGTATGACCTACATAATCCATTCCCGGAGGAAGAATTTCAAGTACTTCAACATCATGCGCATCATAGATTAATCCTGCCTCTGGGTCTGAAATGTTAGAAACAGTGATTACATAATCAACCAAGTCACCTGGGTTAACTGTTTCAACACCAGCTTCTTTCACCAACTCAAGGTCAATGATTAATGCTTCTACGATTGCATTGTCTTCGTCATCCTCACTTTGATCTCCGTCGTCGTTGTCTGGATCAGAATCAACATCTTCTTGATCATGATCGGTTACCTCAGCAATGTTGATGTAACTACCTGGATTCAAAAGAATTACAGTCAATTCAAGTGTTTCTACTTCACCTGCTGTAAGCGTACCAACTTCCCAGATTCCTGAGTTGCTGTTGTAGTCTCCCATTGAAGGATCAGCACTTACCAATAACATACCGTTAGGAATGTATTCAGTAACCTCAACTCCAGTTGCTTCGCCTGGACCGTTGTTGCTCACTTCGATGGTAAAACTAACTTCTTCTCCAACATTAACCTGTGGAGTACTAACAGTTTTAACCAATTCAACATCTATTACTGGATTCGTAACAACTGCTTCATCTTGATCATCCTCTTCCTCGTCGTCATTGTCAGGATCTGAATCCACATCTGGTTCGTTGTGATCTGTAACCATTGCAACGTTTACAATTGTTCCAAATTCACCTACTGTAGCTGTGAAATTAAGATCTAAGCTAAAGCCAGCAGGGATGGTTAAATCTTCCCAAATGATGGCTCCGTCAATGAACTGTCCACCATCACTGATGTTCTGAGGGTTGGTCAATTGAGATGGCAATGCATCTGCAATATCAACACCTGTTGCATCAGAAGGACCTTCATTTGCAATGCTGATTGAATAGTAAATGATGTCACCAACATTTGCTTCAACTACATCCGAAGATTTCACCAAAGAAAGGTCAATTGAAGTGCTGTTGATAGGATAATCATCTTGATCATCTTCATCTGGATCATTGTTTCCAGGAGTAGAATCGATGTCTTCTTCATCAGTAGCAGTAATTTCAGCTACATTGATTATTTCACCAGCTCCTACAACCATAACAGTAATCTCTAAAGTTTCAGTAGCACCATTTGCAATTGTACCGATGTTCCAAACTCCTGTTCCACTATTGTAGTTTCCTATAGTTGAAGTATAGCCAACAAACACAAGACCTGTAGGTAGATTATCAGTTACCTCCACCCCATTCGCATCATAAACCAATCCGTTACCCGGATCATTGATGTTTGACACTTCAATGGTATAAACAAACTGATCACCAATTCCTACCTCTGTTACATTTGCAGTTTTCACCAATTCTAAATCAACCAATGGCGCAACAACTACTTCTTCTGGATCGTGATCATCTTCATCACCACCAGCTAGGCCGTCTCCACTTGTATCATTGTCTGTAATGAAATTATCATCATTGTCAGTATCAGGAGTTGAATCGATGTCCTCTTGAGGATTTCCATTCTCATCCGTTGCCTCACTAATTTCAGCAAAGTTGGTCAAAGTACCAGTGGCACCGCTAACAACCTGAAGTGTGATGTCAACTGAAATGTTGGTATTAGCTGGTAAGCCACCAGGAGTGTTTACGCTTATTACAGCGTTGCTTCCAACTTCGTTCCAATCAGAATCAGCCAATTCCAATCCAGCAGGAATGTAATCGATGATTTCGATATTATCAGCAGTAATTTCACCTTGATTGTAAACAGTAATCGTGTAAGTAACAAAGTCACCAACAGTTACTGAAGCAGATTGACCATCAGCCAATTCTTTAATCAAAGCTAAATCGAATGGATCAATAATTACCTCTTCAGCATCGTGATCATCTTCATCTCCACCTTCAAGACCATTTCCTGATGTATCATCATCATTGATGTAATTGTCATCATTGGTATCATCTGGTGTTGAATCGATATCTGTTACAGGATCGCCATTGTCATCCGTTGCGTCACTAATTTCAGCAAAGTTAACAAGACTTGTTCCTGCAGCAATAGGTGCTGGAAGTTGAATGGTAATATTCACGCTTGTAGAAGCATTAGGAAGTAAACCATCAACTGGTAAGCCACCATTGGTTGAGCTCAACAAGATATTGGCAGTTGTTCCTAAATCATTCCAATCAGAATCAGACAAGAATGTTCCTGCTGGTAGATAATCTGTTACCAAAATATTATCAGCAGTAATTTCACCCTGATTAAATACAGTTATGGTGTAAGTAACCAAGTCACCAGCTGCAACATTTGCATCCTGACCAGAAGCTAATTGTTTAACTAAAGCCAAATCAAATTCTTGGCAAGATGAGTAATCACAATTACTGTCATCACAGTTTGCCAATGGCATGAAATTACAAGCAGTTTCATCTGTACAGCCAGCAATTACATTACAAGGATCTGGACAAGTAGTATCACCGTAATCGCATGTTCCATCATCACAAGAAGCTAAAGGATTGTAGTTACAAGCAGTAGCATCTGTACAACCATCTGGCAATTCGCAAGAATCATCATCACAATTTGCTAATGGTGTGTAGTTACAAGCTGCTTCATCTGTACAACCTTCGATTACGTTGCAAGGATCTGGACAAGTTGTGTCGCCGTACTCACAAGAGCCATTGTCACAATCCGCTAAATCATTGTAGTTACAAGCTGTTGGATCTGTACAACCATCTGGTGTTTCACAAGAACCATCGTCGCAATTTGCAGCAGCATCGAAATTACAAGCAGTAACATCTGTACAACCTTCAATTACGTTACATGGATCTGGACATTCTGCATTACCATATTCACATTCACCATCGTCGATGGTTGCATTTGGTAAATAGTTACAAGCACCTGGATCTGTACAACCTGTGCACTCATCATAAGTACAAGAATCGTCGTCACAGTTAGCCAATGGTGTGTAGTTACAAGCAGTTTCGTCTGTACAACCTGCGATTACATTACAAGGATCAGGACAAGTTGTGTCTCCGTACTCGCAAGAGCCATTGTCACAAGATGCCAATTCATTGTAGTTACATGCAGTTGGATCTGTACAACCATCTGGTGTTTCACAAGAACCGTCGTCGCAATTTGCAGCTGCATCGTAGTTACAAGCTGTAGCATCTGTACAACCTTCAACAACGTTACAAGGTTCTGGACAAGTTGCGTCTCCATAATCACAAGAACCATCTGCAACTGTTGCATCAGGTGAGTAATTACAAGCTTGAGGATCGATACAACCTGGAATGTCTCCTTCGTAGTGAGATGGATCTTCATCTTCTACTTCTGGATCTCCTGTTGGATCGCCATTTTCATCAACTGGCGTACCAGTTACTGAACCGATGTTTGCGTACAAACCTTCGCCAGCAATTCCTTCCATGGTGCAAGTAGTTGTTTCACCTGCTTCTAATAATGCAATTTGACAAATCATACCTTCTATATCATCAGTCACATTAACATCAGCCAAATCTAATGAACCTGTATTGGTTACAATATATGTCCAAGTTACTGTAGAACCAGCCGCAATGGTTGGAACGTCAGCATCAGTGGCTGCATCAGCTTGATTACCATTGGTCAATTTCTCAATGTCAATAGCTGCAAAATCATCATCCTCACCAACATAGTTAGAAGGATCTTCATCTTCAACCTCAGGATCACCTGTTGGATCACCATTTTCATCTACTGGAGTACCTGTTACAGTTGCCATATTTGAGTAGGCCACATCACCTGCTATTCCAGTGTGAGAACAAGTAGTTGTTTCACCGATAGAAAGGAATGAAATTTCACAAATCAAACCTTCAACATCATCCATTACAACTACATCAATAAGGTCAGTTTGACCAGTATTGACAACAATGTAAGTCCATGTTACTGAATTACCAGTAGCAATAGTTGGAACATCTGAATCGGTAGCTGAGTCTGCCTGATTTCCATTGGTTAATTTCTCAATGTCAATTCCTGGAACAGGATCTGCATCAGGAGTAAGTCCAAAGTCAACATGCTCGTCATCGTCACCATCTGCAGGATCGTCGTCGCCTGGGTTGACACAATCTGAAACGCCATCATTTAATGGTGAATCATCATTGTCGCCATCACAACCGTCACCAGCTCCTGTACTGTTTGAATAGCCTGCTGGCAATCCGCTGATTGAAACTTGATAGGTTGATCCTGCATCCAAACAAAGCTCTCCACCTTCCGGTGTTGGGCCAAATTCATAGGTACCATCTTCAGCGGTTACTGTTGAACCTACTGGAGTTTGAGTACCATCTGCATTACATTCTACCAATTCTACCGTTACTCCGCCAACACCAACACCTGGAGTGTCTTGACATCCATCATTGTTGTCATCGATAAACACAGTACCTTCAATATCTTCACAAGGAACGATTCCAAAGTCAACTGGTTCGTCTGTGGTTGGATCTGTACAATCTGATGTTCCATCATTTGCTGGTGAATCATCATCTGTACCTGCGCAGTTATTTGCAGCTCCAGTACTGTTGGTAAAGCCAGCTGGTAAACCGCTGATTGATACCTGGTACGTAGCTGTTGGATCTAAACATAAGTTGCCACCTTCTTCCGTTGGTCCGAATTCGTAAGTTCCATCAGCTCCTGTTGTAGTTGATCCAACTGGTGTAGTTGTTCCATCTGCATTACATTCTGCTAATTCTACTGTTACGCCTTCTGCAACATCTGCAGGGTCTTCCATACAACCATCGTTGTTGCCATCAATAAAGACAGTTCCTTCGATCTCTTCACATTCCGGATCTGGAACGATTCCAAAGTCGATTGGTTCGTCTGTTGTTGGATCTGTGCATTCTGAAACGCCATCATTGGTTGGTGAATCATCATCCGTTCCTA
>CALBCY010000279.1 GCA_937927195.1 uncultured Chitinophagales bacterium | reverse complement strand
CACATAAATGATTAAAATTAATCAAATGCCTTCGTTGAAAAGCCTCGCTTTAGCTATGGCTAGAACTACGTTTTTCGCCTCGGCCTTGATCAATTTTATCATCATATCCAGTACGACATTTTATAATTCAATTCGTATAAGCGTTTTGTGATGAAATCTTAATAACACCGGGTTCGATTTGCACTTATTAACAATCAATCATTAATATAATTAAATATTTGATTTTAGGTAAATTTCGGACATTTGTCACAGTGCTTGCTGGTTCATTTTTTTAGGAATTAAGCAAATTCTAAAACTGGGCAGCTGGCGCTGTGTCGTAAAGCCTGCTTCGACTGGGCCCCTTGGTTTTTCGTCCTGTTGATCAAACAAATGGACAAGCAAATTCGGACAAATCAATCGGATTATCAAACCATGTTTATGAGTTCTAACTTTCCGTTTTAAAACAACTGCTTGTCTTTATATTCCCCAATTTGCATGTTTTTTTTAAATCGAACTCAGGCTTATAGAATCATTTCAAAACAACAAAACCAACAGGTACAAAAAAACAAAAAGTCTAATTAATACCGAGTAAACTACCCGATACTAATTAGACTTCATTTTATCCTAAATAGTTGTAAGTAACAACTATAAATTCACTACTCATTCTCTACTCATTCATTACTCACTCACTCCCAATGATCTCAATGTATCATAATTCATATTACCAACAGGTAAACCATTGTCTTGCTGGTATTTTGTAAGAGCCGCTTTTGTTTGAGCTCCGTTCTGATTGTCAATAGGACCAGGATCATAACCTCTTGATTTAAGCGCTTCCTGTACCTTTCTAATCAATGAGCTCGTCATATCAGATCCACAAACGATTTCTCTCCAATCTGTAAAGCCTCCAGCCGAAACCAATACTTTTCTCGAAACTGTCTGGTATTCAGGAGAAGTTGTTTCTGATGTTTTACAAAGATTGTCTACAGGATCATAAGTAAAAGAAGATGGGCAACCCGCAGTATAGAACGTCTCCCAATAGCCTTGCTGTGGGTTTGGTCCAGTTACATTTACACCTCCACTTCCTTCATTCAATCTGTAATGGTCAATGTCTCCTATTGCAGGTTCTCCAGCTGTGTAGTTTTCGTCCAATGGATATCCTGCCATTGGATTAA
Source organism: uncultured Chitinophagales bacterium (assembly GCA_937927195.1). Taxonomy (GTDB): domain Bacteria; phylum Bacteroidota; class Bacteroidia; order Chitinophagales; family UBA2359; genus JAHDGP01. Next base: position 10,323 of record CALBCY010000279.1, on the reverse strand, counting down.
CCACAACAGTTCCACCCATAATCGGATTGTTTACTCCACCCTCTCCAACTAACATTGTTCCAGTAGGATGAACCATTCCTGCAGCATACAAGCCTTTTCTCACTCTCATTTTTACCGTTTTGTAAGTTGCCGGTACAACCACTTTTTTGTAAGTTGCTGGCTCTCTAACTACTTGTCTGGTAATTGTTTTGTATTCTGCTGGAATTTCTACTGTTGTATAAGTAGGCGCTTTTACCATAACAGTTCTAGGACCATATTTTGCCGGATTCCATTGTACTTTTATACAAGATGCTTTGTTGCTATTTCCAACATATCCTGGATAGTATCCTGCAGGGCATCCCTGATTGGTTTGACGCGTTACAGTTTTGTATTTTGCTGGAACCTCTTCCATGCAATAGGTTGTACAATCTTCAGGATTGTCTGAAACACAATTTGCTGTTCTCTTTTTCACCCATTGAGTATAAGATGGGCTAATCAGTATTTCTTCCTTTACCGTTTCATATTTAAATGGAATGCTTTCAATATCAACACTTGCTTCTTTGGTTACGTATGGAAGTACTGCTCCTACATTTGCATCCATTAAAAAACCATCATCGACACCGGCATTTGCGCCTCCACTTCCACCATTAGAACCTGATCTTTCAGCAGCAGCCTGCTTTATTTTTGATCCGTAGTAAGGACTGTTTGGATTGTAAGGGCTGCTCGGATCATTTATGTTTGAAATACTTCCTGGAGTTGAAGGATTGTATGCGCTTCCATATTGATTCGGAGAATTGTTGTTTGCAGGGTCGAGAATATCTCCCAAGCTGCTGCTGCTTCCATCTACGCTTCCGCCATAAATATCACTGTTTGTAAAGGTTTCATATTCACCTTGAGTAACAACTACTTTTGTGGAAGGTTCCTTTATCAAAATTTGCTCGGTTACGGTTTCATAGGTTGCCGGAACAGCCACATATTTCACACTTGCAGGTTGAATCACAATTTTTTGTGTAATCGTTTCATAAACAGGTTCTGCCACCCTGTTGATTACTTCAGCTGATTTAATTTCTATCTGCTCCGTTTGTGTTTCATACACATCAGGAATCATACATTTTGCATAACATTTACCTAGTTGACCGTTAGGAGGTCCTTGGGCATTTAATTGGTTAGAAAGGCCAAAAAACATAAAAAGGCCTAAAAATGTAAAGATTACTTTTTTCATAATTAGTATTTTATTAAAAAAAAATTGAATTTCGGTTATGGTGAATAATTTATAAAAATCTGTTAATGAATCATTTACATTCAATAACAAACTTTTATTTGATTAGCACTAATCAAAACTCTACAAAGTAATCATAAGCCATTATATTTCAATATTTTGGGATTGAAATTTTATTTTTTTTCATATGTATAAATGAGATAATATTTGCTTAGGACCAAAAGGGATTGGTTGATTTTGGAAAGCACGAACTAGATTAATAATAAGGGACACATTTTCCTCTTTAACACAATTAGCAACTTCCTTTTTAGAACTTGAATAACCAAAAAAAGGCGCAAATGATCTCTATGAACATCTGTGCCTATCTTATAATAAATTCTAAACAAATCAATCTTAGTCCATTTGATAAAAGAATTGTTCGTGAACAATTTTACCATTTTCCACTTGAAATACGGCGACCTGTTCATTTATACTTCTTGGCTGACCTTTCATTGTGATGTCCATTTTCATGGAAGCGGTAAAATGATTTCCTGCCACAATCGGTCCTTCGATTTCTGAGCCGTGAAATTCCTCAACCATTTGATTCCATTGCTCACCTTTCATTTTAATAGCTTCCATACCCACTACTTTTGCTGGATAACCTTGAACGCCTTCCATTTCTTGGCTTTTACATTTGTAATCATACAATTCTTCTTGGGCTTTATCATATTGACCCGCCCGGCAGTACGCTGCCCATTTGTTTGCAACTTCTTTTGTTGACATAAATATTGATTTTTAAATTAATGATTGAATAACAATACAAATGTAAAGACACAATATGACAGAATGTGTCAGGGCTGTTCATCAATTTCTTCACAGGACAAAAAGTACTGTCCTAAATCAAAATTTCGGTCCTCAAACTTTTCCTCTAAAATCTTGAAATTTTCAATTCTATCCAATCTAAAAGATCTATAATCTGATCTTAAGAGACACCATCCAATAACAATCCATCTTTCGTCTAATGAATAAATTGCCAAGGGTTCAATTTTTCTAAACGTCGTTTCCTTGCCTTGTGCAGTATAGCTTAACTCCGTTAGTCGAAAGTTAGTAATGGCCATTTGCATATAGGAAAGCGAAGCAGATTTCACTTCATCTTTCTTGCTTTTAAACACCAACATTTTACTATTCAACAACTCTCCTTGTGATTGCAATGAACTTTTAAAAACTGATTTTATCTTTTGCAATGTTTGTTCAAAATGTTTGATCAATGAATCATCGTTGGTTTTTGATATTAGTTGCTCAGCAGTAATTAATGCATTTACTTCCAATTCATCAAACATTATTGGTGCTATCACATAGCCGTCCATTATCGAATAACCTCTCCCTTCAATTGTTATCACTGGAACACCAGACTGTTCTAATTTTTTGATGTCTCTGTAGATGGTCCTTAGGCTTACATCAAATTTTTTAGCCAATTCAGGTCCAGTAATTATTCTTTTTGATTTTAATATTGTTAAAATGGATAACAACCTTGAAAGATGGTTCATGGTTCAGAATTGTTTATTGATAAAATTACAAACCGATTGTGACATATTCTGTCAGGGCTTGTTTTTATTTTGCTTGCCAATATTTCTCTGATTATAGATTTCAGCTAAGAAAAAATTAACAGATCCAGTTCTCTATACGAAAAAAGCCACAAAAAAGCTTCTCAGCTTTTCCGTGGCTTATATTTATTTTACAATTAGACTAGAGCTAAATAGCCTGTATTTAATCACTTTTCATTTTAATACTAAAAAGAAAGAATCATGCACTGCAGCTTTCACAATCAGGATCATCTATAGAGCAGGTTTTTCCGACTTTCTCTATATCTTTCATTGAAGGAGCAGACATAAAATTACTAGCCGTTTCCTCTGGTTGACTTTCCTCCACTGCATTGTCAATGATAACCGCTTCACTTTGAACATTGTTGTTGTATTGAACTGGGTTTTCAGACTTTATCTCTTGTATAACAGATTTGTCTAAAACACTTTGATGCTTCTCATCTCCACTCAATTGCACAGGACGGTCAACTGGCTTGTCAACCATTAGCTTGGCTGCTTTATCATCTTTATGTTTTTTGGCATAATTTGCATCCAAAGTAAACTTGATGGCCTCTGCTGCTGCACGAGTTCTCAAATAATACATTCCAGTTTTCAAACCTTTCTCCCAAGCATAAAAATGCATAGAACTCAACTTACGGTAATTTGCATTTTCCATGAACAAGTTCAAACTCTGACTTTGACATATAAACGCGCCCCTATCGGCCGACATATCTATTACAGCTTTTTGCTTAATTTCCCAGCTCGTCTTATAAATATCTTTCAATACTTGCGGAATAACATCGATGCTTTGAATTGAACCATTATTGGCGATCAATGCATTTCTAATATCCTCTGTCCACAGCCCTAGCTCTATCAAATCTTTAAGCAAATGCTGATTGACAACGATAAACTCACCAGACAATACTCTTCTGGTATAAATATTACTTGTATAAGACTCAAAACATTCATTGTTTCCAAGAATTTGCGAAGTAGAAGCTGTTGGCATTGGTGCTAATAGCAAACTATTTCTAATTCCGTTCTTTTTAATTTTCTTTTTCAAGCCAGCCCAATCCCAACGATCACTTGGCTTCTGATTCCAAAGATCATATTGCAAGATTCCTTTGCTTGCAGGAGAACCTTCATAACTTTCATAAGGACCTTCTTTGATTGCCAATTCCATAGAAGTTGTCAAGGCACCAAAGTAAATGGTTTCAAATATATCTCTGTTCAGCTTTCTAGCATCCGGACCATCAAACGGCATTCTCAATTTCATGAAAACATCCGCCAATCCCTGCACACCGATTCCAATTGGACGATGACGCATATTGGAATTTCTCGCTTCAGGAACTGGATAATAATTGACGTCTATAATTTTATTAAGGTTCTTGGTAACAACCTTTGTTATTTCAAACAACTTGTCATGATCAAATTTATCATCGATAACAAAGCGGCTCAATGAAAGTGAAGCCAAATTACAAACAGCAATTTCATCCTTAGAAGTATACTCTAAAATTTCAGTACACAAATTACTCGAACGAATCGTACCCAAATTCTTTTGATTGGATTTTTGATTAGCAGCATCCTTGTACAACATATATGGTGTACCAGTTTCTATCTGAGAATCGCAAATGGCAAACCACAACTCTTGGGCTTTGATGGTTTTTCTGGCCTTGCCTTCCATTTCATATTTCTGATAAAGCTTTTCAAACTCATCCCCATAAACATCGCACAAACCTTTTGCTTCGTTTGGACAGAACAAGGACCAATCGCCGTTGCTCTTTACTCGTTTCATGAATAAATCAGAAATCCACATTGCGTAGAACAAATCTCTAGCTCGCATTTCTTCTTTTCCATGGTTCTTTTTCAAATCAAGAAACTCTAAAATATCAGCATGCCATGGTTCTAAATATATGGCAAAGGCCCCTTTCCTTTTTCCTCCACCTTGATCTACATACCTCGCAGTATCGTTAAAGACTCTAAGCATTGGCACCAATCCATTGGAGTAGCCACCTGTTCCTCTAATGTAAGAACCTTGCGCACGAATGTTGTGAACACTCAATCCAATACCTCCAGCTGATTGTGAAATTTTTGCACACTGTGCTAGTGTTTCATAGATGCCTTCTATACTATCATCTTGCATGGTCAAAAGAAAACAAGAGGAAAGTTGTGGACGTTTTGTTCCAGCATTAAACAAGGTTGGTGTCGCATGAATGAACCATTTTTCTGACATCAACTCGTATGTTTCCAAAACCGAATCTAAGTCTTCCCCATGGATTCCAACAGCAACCCGCATAAACATATGCTGCGGCCTTTCCACAACTTTATCTTCCATCCTTAATAAATAAGAACGCTCCAAAGTTTTAAAACCAAAATAATCGAAGTTGTAATCTCGATCATAAATAATGGTTGAATTCAAAACCTCTTTGTGTTTTTTAAATACTTCAAAGGCCTCTTCAGAGATCAAACCAGCTTTGTCACCAGTTTTGGGATCAATATAATTATGCAAATCACGCATAACCATATAAAATGATTTCTTGGTACTCTTATGTAAATTTGAAATAGCAAGACGTGCAGCCAAAATTGAATAATCTGGATGGGCAGTCGCCATCGATGCAGATGTTTTTGCAGCAAGATCATCTAATTCGGTCGTACTTACACCATCGTAAATCCCTTGAATTACTTTTTTTGAAATTTCCAAGGCAGATACATATCTGGCATCAAGACCATAACAGAGCTTGTTGATACGTGCAGTTATTTTATCAAACTTTACGGGCTCACGCCTCCCGCTTCTTTTAATTACATACATAGGTTAGGATGGGTTTGAGAGTTTGTTTATAGCTGAAATAAAATATAAAAAAATTCCTGTAAATGTTCCGACTCAGGAATTATTAAAAATCTTCATCAAGTTCAAAGGTCTGATCCTCTTTGGTCGACATCACGCCTGCCTTCTGATATTCAGCAACTCGCTTTTCAAAGAAGTTGGTTTTACCTTCCAAATTGATAAGATCCATAAAGGAGAATGGATTGGTTGCATTGTAAACCTTTTCGTAGCCCAAAGAAACAATTAATCGATCTGCAACAAACTCAATGTATTGGCACATCAAGTCTCCGTTCATTCCGATCAATGAAACTGGCAAAGCTTCGGTAACAAATTCTTTCTCAAAAATTACGGCATCCGTAATTATCCCGACCGCTTCTTCATCACTTGGCTTATTTTCTAGCATAGAATACAATAAGCAGGCAAAATCACAATGCAATCCCTCATCACGACTGATCAATTCATTTGAGAATGAAAGTCCTGGCATTAAACCACGATTTTTCAACCAGAAAATAGAACAGAAACTACCAGAAAAGAAAATTCCTTCCACTGCTGCAAAAGCTATTAATCTATGAGCAAATGATGGCGCTTTGTCAATCCAACTCAATGCCCAGTTGGCTTTCTTCTTAACACAATCCAAATTCTCCATCGCATTGAATAGAAAATCTTTCTCGGTATTGTCTTTTATGTAAGTATCAATTAGAAGACTGTAAGTCTCCGCATGAATGTTCTCAATTGCAACCTGAAAACCATAAAAACATCTTGCTTCAGGAATTGGCACTTCATGCATAAAATTTAATACCAGATTCTCATTGACGATGCCATCGCTTGCAGCAAAAAATGCAAGAACATGTTTAATGAAATGCTGTTCGTCTTTTGTCAACTTTTCCCAATCCACCAAATCTTGAGTTAAATCGATTTCTTCAGCGGTCCAAAAACTGGCTTCTGCTTGTTTGTACATTTTCCATATTGAATCGTATTGTATCGGAAAAAGAACAAACCGATTTTTGACCTCTTGAAGAATTGGCTCTATAGCATTGCTATTTGTTGACATGCACTATTGTGTTTTTAACGTTAAAAATATAAAATAGAAATCCCGTTTCTGTTGAAACAGATTCCACTTAGTTTTCAGGTAATAATAAAATATGAGGAGTGAAATTAAATTCGGGCAGGAATTCTGGTTGTTGTTTTCATTGACGCCATCCTTCTTGAATTCTAATTTCTAGTCCGAATATAGGACTTCAAATTATGAAAATAAAATTCGCCTATTAACAAGTTATGCACATATGTGGATAACTTTTGTAACCCTTTGAAATACAAGATAGTATTGATTGCTCACAGCTGCCACGTTAACTTATAATGAGAATCAACAATTTATGCATCAAACTCTTGATTAGTCAACAACAATTCCATATAAACCAATTACTAAACAGTAGTCTAGCAAAAATAATTCACTAAAAATCTAATTTATTCAAATCTTTGTTTGTCTTTTGGCAAAACCACAAAAGCTTCAATCATGACAAAACTTTTTACTATCTTTTACTTTTATAAAATATCATGGATTTATATTTCCAAAGCTTAAGGAATTGGAGATTTTTAATTGTGTACTTTATCATTTGATTATTTATAAAATACTGATTCTTGATCAAATGGCCTGTTTTAAAATTTTGAAATGTCTAAACTAGATAATCCAATAACTTATTTGAAAGGTGTCGGCCCTGCAAAGGCCACTCTTCTGGAAAAGGAACTGGAAATTCACACTTACGGTGATTTACTCTTGCACTATCCTTTTCGGTATATTGACCGAACCAGATTAACCCCGATCTCAGAAATCAGTCCAGACAGTCAATGGATTCAGATTAAAGGGACAATCACTTCTGTCCAAACAAAGGGCAATGGCCCCAAACAAAGATTGGCCGTGACCCTCGCTGATGAAAGCGGAACGGTTGAATTGGTCTGGTTCAAAGGCGTACAATATTTTCGAAAAATGTTGACCTTGAGGAAAGAATACCTCGTTTTTGGCAAACCCAATTATTACGGTAGACAGCTCAGCATACCTCACCCTGACATTGAACTATTGGAAGGGCCAGTTACTTTTACCCAGCGTTTAATGCCGGTTTATTCCTCCACAGAAAAATTAAATGCCAAAGGACTTAATACTAAAGGAATCGCCAAACTGGTCCGCACCGTTTTTGAAAGCATCGAACCTGCAGATGTTCATGAAATTTTACCAAAGTCTGTTTTAGAAAATGAAAAATTTGGCAATCGCTATCAAGCTTTTATAAACATCCACTTACCAGAAGATGAATCTGTCATCAATGAAGCTAGTCGAAGATTAAAATTTGAAGAGTTCTTTTTTTTCCAGATAAAATTACTTCAGTTAAAACATGCTAGAAAAAAATTCAAAGGCCTTGTTTTCAAAAACGTTGGCGAGCACTTTAATACATTTTACAAAAATCTCCCCTTTGAACTCACCGGTGCTCAAAAACGCGTACTTAAAGAAATACGCAGAGATACAATGCCCATCGGAGAGGCAGATTATAGCGCACAAATGAATCGATTGCTCCAAGGAGATGTTGGCAGTGGAAAAACCATCGTCGCTTTATTAAGCATGCTCATCGCCTTAGACAATGGGTATCAAGCTTGCATGATGGCACCAACTGAAATTCTGGCCAATCAGCATTTTGATACCATTAGAGGGATGCTGAAAGGAATGGACATCAATGTTGAAATTTTAACTGGAAGTGTCAAGGGAAAGAGAAGAAGATTGCTGTTGGAAGGACTAGAGCTTGGTTTCATTCACATTCTCATTGGCACGCATGCCTTGATTGAAAAAGCAGTAAAGTTTAAAGAACTCGGAATTGCTATTATTGATGAACAACATCGTTTCGGAGTAGAACAAAGATCAAAACTGTGGCTCAAAAGCACAATCCCACCGCACGTTCTGGTAATGACTGCAACTCCAATTCCAAGAACACTAGCCATGACGCTGTATGGCGACCTCGATGTTTCTGTCATCGATGAACTTCCACCAGGAAGAAAAGCAATTGTCACCGCTCATCGATTCGAAAAAGATCGCCTTAGGGTTTTCGGATTCATGAAAGAACAAATTGCACTCGGCAGACAAATCTATATCGTTTACCCACTTATCGACGAATCCGAACATTTTGATTATCAAGATTTGAAGTCTGGTTTTGAAAGCATAGAACGGGCCTTCCCAAGACCCAAATACCAAGTCAGCGTCGTTCACGGTCAATTGCATACAACAGACAAGGATTTTGAAATGCAAAGATTCAAAGACGGTGAAACCAATATTCTCGTGGCCACAACAGTGATCGAAGTTGGAGTAGATGTTCCAAATGCCTCCGTAATGATCATCGAATCAGCCAATCGTTTTGGCCTTTCTCAATTGCACCAATTAAGAGGACGGGTAGGAAGAGGGGGCGATCAATCTTACTGTATTTTATTGACAGATTACAAACTCTCCTCCGATGCAAAAGTTCGCCTTCAAACAATGGTTGACACTTCAGACGGTTTTAAAATTGCAGAAGTGGACATGAAATTGCGTGGACCAGGCATGATCGAAGGAACACAACAAAGTGGAGACCTGGGCTTGCGATTGGCCGATGTGATCAAAGATCAGCCACTGCTTGAAAGAGCAAGAACTGTTGCCAAAAACTTAATAGAAGATGATCCATCACTCGAAAAACCGGACAACATAAATTTAAAAAATTACCTCACAAGAAACCAGGGATTGCAGCGGATTGAATGGAGTAGAATTTCGTAAACTAAAAGTTCTCAATTATGGAACGAAAAGCCTTCCTACATAATCTTCACTTAAACAGTGTTGGACGAATAAAAAAAGGGCTGCGAATAAATCGCAGCCCTTTTTAATGGGTACAGCTATGAGTTTTATTTTAATCTACTATTAAATTTTACCATCTTGTTCCCTGTTCAATGTCAACAGTTTCATCAACAATTTGATCAACGTCCAATGAACTTCTTTCGGTATCAATATCATTAATTTTCAATGTTATTGCTCCTTTGGTATAAGTCCAAATTGGCACAGGTGGTGTTCCACAAAATCCATAGCCTGCCAGATTATTATAATAAGCTTCTCCAACTTTGGCAGACATAAATAGTTTTTCTAAATGGGAATTGACCATTTCTTCAACTTCTATATATTCAGTTGTTACTCCAGATCCAACAGTTCCAAAATCCAAATCTCCTATATAAACATTCTCTAAATCTATATCCAAAGTATTTTCAACTCGGATACTAAACAGATCAGGATCCGTTTTTGAAACAGGAATCTTCCCATCTTTGGGAACTTCCGTTGTAGGAATGTCATTTTTAGAACATGAAATTATACAAAGCATTAGTAGACCAAATAAAACCTTTTTCATTGCTGTAACTTTTATGGGGTTAAATATTATGTTTGATAGAATAACGGGATTATTTTTTGAAGGGTTGCTTGGTTCAAATTATTGCACGATAAGAACACTAGCTTTAGAATAGGTCATTTCATCACTTTGCCTATTCAATTTCTACAGGCTCATCCTCAATTTGATCGACATACAATGACTTTAATTCAAAGTCTACACTTGTGACTTTCAAAGTCATTGCTCCTTTTGAATAGGTATAAACCGGAATAGGTGGTGTTCCACAAATTATATAATTTCCCTGACTATAATAAACACTTTTTTCAATATTAGCATTCATAGATAAGGCTCTAAAATGTTCTTGAG
>CALBCY010000278.1 GCA_937927195.1 uncultured Chitinophagales bacterium | reverse complement strand
ATCCGTTTAAAAAAAATGCTGTTTGAGCCTTACTAATTTAAATCATTCTAGTCATCAAATCTTTGGCAAAATGTGATAAATTCTCAGTAAAGCGAGTTTATTTTTTTTAGGATTTAAGTGAGTTTCGAAGTGTGAAAAAATGACATAAGTCTCGCCGGGCGACCCCGTTGATTTTGGGTACTTTTGACGGTTCGCCGCGCGATCAAGCAAAAGTACGAGCGAGAAGGAACAACTCTTTCTGATTCTGACTAACTATTTTAATAAAAACTCACTTTAAAACGATTTGGTAATTTTTACTTTACAAATTGAATTTTATAATCGAACTCAGGTTATTAGCAAACTTAACTATTTACAGTCAACACGTTGATTAAAAATTATTATTCTCTTACAATCCATGAGTATCAATCACTTCTCAGGGCAACTGCTCGCTAATGATATAATTCATTACTCCTGTTGGGTTAGAAGGATGCAATAGAACATTGAAAAATATAACATTGGGTTCATTGTTTAATCCTTGGTAAATCACTTGTCCATCGAGATTTACATCAGCTGGGAAATATCCATCATGGATAAAGTTTATTTGCGTTCCGGTATTTTCTGTGGCTGTCAGAACGTCAAAGAAGACTTCGTTGGTATCGTTGTTGCCTCCTTGAAAAATCACCTCAACATTTGAATTACTGTTTCCTGACCACATTGCTTTTTTATTTGAGCTCAAAGCAAACATTGCATCCTGACCATAAGTCAGGGTATTTATGTTGCTAAAATCTATGCTCAAACCAGCTTGTAATAAAAGAGGCGTCGCAGTCATTACACCCAAATGATTCCTGTGTCTTACTGCTATGTAATACTCCTCAGAAGGCAAAACAAATTCCAAAGGACTGATCCCATCAACATCTACAACGTCGCCATCTCTTTGAATCAGACCGGCCTTGCTGGCAAGAATTTCACTGGCATCATCACTAGAACGCAATTCCACCAATACCCAATCTACAATAGCATTTACTCCTGCGACCGTCACAACACCACCTAGAATCTGCTCAGAACCATTGTGCTGAAAATTAGCATCAGCAGAATAGGGTTCCGTTGAAGGGATCATTCCTTTCTGTCTCAAATCATCCTTCATCAAATCAAAATTGGGATCGTAAGGTCCTTGCAAAACCGTTTTAATATTTATGGCTACTTCAGGGAAGGCTGTTCCTGCGCAAATACAATTTTCATCATAGACATCATCCGTTGTACTCGCTAATCCATCATCGCAACTATTACCGACACAATCAACAATATTTACAGTATAATCCTCTACCTCTCCAGCTTGCGAACCGCAAGGAAGTCCCGTTGCTGAATAAACATTTCTAAGTCGAAGTCTTGTTGGACCATTCATTGCATTAACAGGAACATTGACTGGAGCAAAAGCATGCCCATTGTTGTCATAGGCAGGAACTGTAATTTCTTCGTTTGCTTCAAAAGTATTGTTTTGATTATAATCTATCCAGGCAAAAGCCTGATCGAGTGGAAAGGTATAATTTAAGCCAACTATCAGTGTATAATTTTGCCCTTTTATTAGATCAGTGGTCAAATTGGTAAAATCGGTGTAAGCAGATTTCTGGCTCCAATTTTCAATGGTATTAATTCCAGCAAAATCGATCCAATCAGATGTGGTCCCATCGGTTCCTGCTGCAGTGCAATACATTTCACAAAAATCAGGAAGACCATCTCCATCCAAATCCTCATTGTCATCTCCACCTGGACAAACATCATAAGCATCACAAACACCATCTGAATCACTATCTGGTGGATTGTTGGTCAAACACTCGTTGTCAGGAAGAGGTGCTTGCAAAATACCTCGACCGTGGGTCCCTACCCTGAGCAGTTTGTTGGCCTGTTGTATTTCAATATCCGTGATATAAGTATTGGGAAACTCGCCATATTCTTCCCAATCTGTCATGGTATCGTCTCTATAAAATAGTCCTTCGTCGGTGCCAATAAAAATAGCCCCAGGAATGTCTTCGTAAAGCTCAATAGCGGTGGCGGGAACATTGGGTAAAGTTCCTGAAATATTCTCCCAAGTATCACCAGCATCTGTGGACTTAAAAACTTTATGGCCAGCAATAAATCCAGCTGCCACTATGTAAATTGTATTAGGGGAAGTAAAATCAACTGCAATTTCCTGAACATTTTCAGTAGCAGGCAAAGTCTTGTTGGTCCAATTGTTATTGTTGTTATCTTTGACATATAAAACAGAAGAAGTTTGTGCAAAACCAAACATGGCTCCTGTTCCTGTTCCAAAGTTTTCCACAGCATAAACACGATTTGAATTAGATGGAGCCACTGCCAAAAGATCTATATTGTTTCCATTGGCCAATACTCCACTAATGTCTTGCCAAGTATCGCCTTGATTCGAAGAGCTGTAAACTCGATCATACCCAGCAATGATTCTGCTTGGATTATTAGGGTCTAATAAAAAGGGAGTTTGCCATTCACCAGTTCCTGCAGCATCGTTGGGAATATTCGATGAAATATTTGTTCTCATTCCGTCGATAAAACGAAAGATAGCACCATTCTGAATGGCATTGTATCTAATGTTTTCATTCACCGGATTGATGGCCTGCATCATCCCATCAGCCGTTGGCGCTGCCATAGTCCAAGCAGTACTGGCCTCTCTAAAAACGTTCCCATTGTCCTGCGATCCACCAGACATAACTATCGGATGGCTTTGAGCAGTGGCAATGTCAAAATACTGAGTAATCACCATCCCATTTGAAAGATTGGTAAATTCATTTGTATTGACGTTTACCGTATAAAGACCGCCGTCATTGCAAATATAAATCCGATCATTTTGCAATGGATTTACAAAGGCATTCCTTTGGTCAACATGGATCAAAGGTAAATTCGAATTCCCCAACCAATGACTGATCTGATTGAAAGTATCTCCATCACTTGTTGATCGATGCATGTCAAAATTTCCAGCATAAATATGGTTTTCGTTTGCTGGTGAAAACACAACTATTCCGCCGGCGATATTTATTCCACTCAAATAACTAAAGCTTGGAAAGTTTTCGCCACTGTCGTTCGATTTGTATAAAATATTGTTGTGGCTAACATAGACCTTATTGGGATTAAGATGGCTCGTTGCAATTCTGGTATAATGAGTATTTCCAAAATCTCTAATCATGTTAAAGCTTGTCCCTCCATTGCTGCTTTTAAAAAACTGCCCGCTTACAGCATCGACACAATAAACAACATTGGAATCGCCTGGTTTGAATTTCACATCAGTAATACCGCCAGTTGCCACCTGATTAACGCTTGCAAAACCATCCGTTGTTAGGTACAAACCCTCGTCTGTTCCAACAAACATTTTATTGGAATCATCTGGATCGGCTTCCATCCAGTAAATTTTAATTTGTTGGGCAAAATCAAAAGAAAGGGCAGTTGGACTCCAAGTCAATCCTCCGTTTACAGATTTATAAATTCCGATTCCTCCTGGACCATACCAAACTCGATCACTTATTGCGATGTACAAGGTATTGGGATTGTTTTGATCAACGACAATTGCGCTGACTGCCAAAAATGGAAGTTCGTCGCCCAATGGAGTATAACTTTGTCCACCATCTGTCGTTCTCCAAATTCCTCCTATCGCAGCTGCAACATAAAAGATATTTGGGTTGCTTGGGTGAAATGCGACCGCATTTGTTCTACCAATTCCAATTTGAACCCCCAAATCTGTTGAATAGGAAATATTTTCCCAACTGACATTATCAAACTGTCCAGCTTGTCTTTCTGGTGTATCTCCTTTGGCCTGAAGCCTATTGAAGTTACTCAAATCGGCCAATTTACCATTTGGTGTCAGTCGATTTTTCCAAAAGGATTGCCAGCGCATATATTTCACATACTCTCCATCTCTAAATTCGCCATAAGCCAATTGGTTGCGATTGAGTACTGACTGTTTTTGAGTAAAATAGGTTTCAGCAGCTTCAACAATTTCATTATAATCTCGACTACCATTTTTTGAAATTAACTCTTTAAATGATTGTTGGCCAAACAAACAAAGAGGGAATAATAACAAAAAGAATATACTTCTTTGTTTCATTAAATTTTATATAAACTTTTAGCTAATGCCTAAAGTGTTTTCTGTAAAATGATTAGTGGCAAGGTGGGGATACAACAAAACTTAGGGTAAAGTTTTCAACACGAAACTACATTAAATTAAGTAAAAATGCTAAATTTTTGTGTCATTTAAAGCGGAAAGTAAATTTGTTTAGTAACACAGATTAAGACAGTATTTAAGTGTTTTGCCTACAACACTTTTACTATTTCCTTTTCTTGCTTGTTGCTTGATTTGATTTTTGAGCAAACAATCTTCGAAGCTGGGATAGAAAAAGAAAAACAGCTTCCTTCGTTTAAATTGCTGCTCAGCCAAATTTCACCGCCCATATCGTTTACTAATTTTTCACACAAAGCTAAGCCCATTCCAGTTCCTTCGTAAGATGATTTGTTGTGCAATCTCTTAAACATTTCAAAAACAGTTTTGTGAAATTTTTGATCAATTCCAATACCATTGTCCGTTATTGAAAAAGTATAAAAACCATTGGCTAAAATGAATTCAATACTCACTTCTGGTTTTTCAGACTTATTGTACTTAAGGCCATTTTCAATTAGGTTCTTAAAAAGTAAAAACACCTTAGATGCCTGCCCGTTTATAGTCGGTAACTCATCGAAAACTTTTATCACAGCTCCTCGACTTTCAATTGTCGATGAAATTGAATATTTTATATCGTTTATAATTTGATTCAAATCAATTTTTTCAATGGTTTCGTCTTCTGAATCATGCAGTTGATTCAATTTAGAAAACTCCAAAACGTCTTCGACCAACCTGTACATTTGATTGGTATTTTTTTCAATAAAATCAATATAATCCTTGGTATTGCTATTGGATTCGTGGGGAATCTTGTGCTTGAGTAGCTTTACAAAATTGAGTATATTTCTCAATGGCTCTTTTAAATCGTGAGAAGCTATGTAGGCAAATCGCTCCAATTCTTCATTGGACCTTTCCACTTCCTCCTTACTTTCCAACAACTCTGAGGTTCTTTCTGCAACCTTCTTTTCAAGATTGACATGAATGGCCTTTTTGGATTGATAGGCTAAGAAGGCGGTGATTAAAAAACCGGTTAACAGCAAAGAGGTTAAAAACCATAAAATGTTGTACAAATTATTTTTTTCAATCTTAGCCTCATGTTCTTTTTGCTTGACCCTTAAGGCAAGATTTTCTGATTCATTTTTTTCTGCTTGATACTTTTTTTCAAGCTCTTCAATGTATATATTCTTCTTTGACAGTTCCAGGCTGTCTTTTATTTTTATAAATTTATTATTGAAAAAATAGGCGTTTTCATAATCACCATTTTCGGCATAGATTTCTGATAATCTTTCTGAAATAGAAATTACCGAGGTCATCAAATTTAAATCAATCGATTCCTGATAGATTTCATTATACAATTCAATGGCCTTTTTCATTTTACCAGTTGAATAAAGATATTCAGCCAAATTACATTTTGCTTCTTCAATTATATCATTATTTCCAATTTCATTCGCAATTTTCAAAGCTTCATTTGAATACTGTTTAGCCAAAGATAAATTCCCTTCCTTCAGATAAAGCTTACTTAGCTCTACCTTTAAATTAGATATATTTCCTTTTTCATTTAAGCGCTTCGAAATTTTCAAACCTGTTAAAAAAGACTCTTTTGCTTTAACGAAATTCTGTTCTTTAACATATACCTTCCCTATATCACAATAAATCCATCCCCAAAGAGAATTGAATTCATGCTCTACACTTAAATCCCTAGTTCTGAAAAAATACTTTAATGCCAATTTATTGTTTCCATTGCAAAAATGCCATTCAGCGATGTTTGCTGTAGCCAAGGCTTGAACATAATAGAGTTTTTGGCTTTCAGCCAAATCCAAGGCTTCTCGAAAGTTTTTCATTGCATAAATATCATCACCTTTGATAGAATAGGTGACGCCCAAATCATTCTTAATTTGGGCTATTAATTCATAATCATTTATCGATTCAGCAATTTTTAGACTTTGATGATTAAGAGAAATAGACTTTTCCCTTTCCCCGATCAAATCATAATAGATGGCATTAAAATTCAAACTGGAGGCCACTCCTTTAGGATACTCAATTTTTTGAGCGAGCTTTAGCGCTTTTTCTGAATACTCTTTGGTTTTCTCTAAATCTATTCGGTAATATTTGTATGAAATTTCAGCTAAAAGATCAACTCTGGCAGTATCATGCTGCACAATTTGTAGATCATCGAACAGCTGATCCAATTCCGTGGTTTGGGATTTAGCATTGCCAAAAGCCAAAAGCAATAAAAAAATAATGAGAAGAATGCCTGAACATTTTCCAACTATTTGAAAATTTACCTTATTTGGGAATAATTCGTTCAAATCTGTTAAACTAAAAACTATTAATTAAAGATCGTAGGGAGAAGGTTTCTAAAAGGAAGGATTTGTATAAAATGAAAAGACTGTTTGAGGCTTGCTAAATAATACGATAGTTTGCTGACAATAGTTGCAATTTTAAAATGCTAATGAACTAGTTTGTTATACTCTATCTTTTTTTTTTATATTTATAGTTTACCAACCCAGAATTTGTGAATCTTGCCTTGGTAAACTATAGCTAATAATCAACGAAGTAGAAGCCTGGAAATTATTAAAATTACAATTCTGAATCATGAAAAAATCCTTGGCAATTTACTTTCTCCTTATGCCTCTTCTAACAACAATACTTTTTGTTTCCTGCTTGGAAGAAAAAGATCCCAATCGAGTTGAATTGGTAAAGGGCTGGAAACTAACAGATATTCTTGTCGAACCCGAAGAAAAAGAGGAGATAAACAAAGAGGTGTTTGGATTAAACACGAACGAAAAATACATCCTAAATCTGTTTAAAGACAGTACTTTTACTGAAATAAAAGGTAGGAATATTGAACATGGGACTTGGAGCATTTCAGCAAAAAATCAAATTCAGTTTGCCGACAAAACACTAAAAATTTTAAAACCAGAAAACAAAGGTTCCTATGAAACTTTGTATGCGAATCTAAAAGCAAAAGAGAATCTTTTCGATTTCACCTGTTATTTTAAAAGCATCGGCAAAGCCATAGACAATCCAGAAGAAGATCCATTTCACCCAAGTAATAATCTATGGCGAATAAAAGCGGAGCAAAAAGAAACTGATGATGCAATCAAAGCAAGACTTATAAATTACCTTGAGCATTTAAGTCTAACGCTATGGGCAGCTGTCGAAAGGGGACAGGCGAACGTAAATCTGGAGCATGCTCAGGGCATTGTAAAAGTTTACAAAGGTGGAATCGGCGCTTTAAAGCCAGATGATATTGACAAGAATTGGATCAATTGTTTTTATGATGATGAAGATGCAATGAAAGGCTATGAATTATTTAAAAGCAATCTGAAAAGAAGAAAAAACTTAAAAGGGCAGTCCTCTGGAATTTGGGCTTTAGATGATCACACCATTTTAAAGGACATCATTGAACGGATAAAGAAGGTTTAAGATGCAATCCAATCCTTTGGCTAGGCTTAACTGAAAATTCTAATGACCAAAAATCACAATTAAAAAAACACCTTCCATTGAAAAAAACATTTCTCTTGCTAATCGCTTTCATTTTAATGCTGATAGCAGCTTTGTTCTTAACAGACAACAGTCATTTGTTTACTGCGGCTAGGATCATTTGGCTTAGGGGACAAACAGATGTCGGCATTTATGATTTCACTGCACAAAATACAAGGGCAATTAAAGCGGGCAAACACTTTCCTTGGCCCGTTCATGAAGCATACAATAAACAGCCGCTTTCAGAGGAGATTTTAAAAATACATGAGCAATACAAAACGCTGGCCTTTTTGGTGATCAAAGATGGAAAAATTTTAAATGAAAATTATTTTTTGGAGGGCAATCAAAAAGAAAGGACGGCCCTTTGGTCTGTCACAAAAACCTATACATCGCTGGCTACCCTAAAAGCCATTGAAAAGGGATTAATTTCTAACATTGATGATCCGGTAAAAAAGTACATTCCTGAATGGAAACATTCTCAGAGTCCAGAATTAACCTTGCGACATTTGGCTTCGATGTCTGCTGGTCTTTCTTGGGATGAAATGGATCATTCGCCGTTCTCTTTAATTGCCAAATTTAATTTTTATCACGACCTTCAAAAGATCTCTATTGATGGGATGCATCCGATTGGAAATCCTGGAGATGTCCAACACTATAATTCAGGGGCTACTCAATTGTTGGGGACCGTACTTTCAAGAGTTTTGAAAGGTCAAAGCTTATCAGATTTTATTTCCGAAGAATTTTGGCAACCATTGGGCTGTCAACAAGATGCTTTGTTTATTTTGGACAGCAAAGAAAAAGGCATTGAGAAAGCATTTGGCGGAATGGTGGCCAGCGCAAGAGACGTTTCCCGATTGGGTCAAACCATTCTTAATGAAGGAAGGTGGAATGGGCAACAAATATTGAGTGAAAAAGATGTAAAACTAATCAAAACCATTCCTTATAATAATCAAACATATTCCTACGGAATATGGACTGGAGTCTATGAAGGAAATAGATTTTACTTGCAATCTGGATTTCGTGGGCAATACATTATCAGCTTTCCTGCTCATAATTTAGTAATTACCAGACTGGGACATTTAGCCAGTAAAAAGAAAAACATAGAAGACCTCCCAGTAGAAGTTTTCGATTACATCAAAGAAGCTTTGCGTTTGGCAAATGGGAAGTAGTTTGTATTATTTGATTCAAGCTATATATCAATTTTATACTAGACATTTTCTCAAATCAAAAAATAGCTTTATTTTGGTCTTATGAGGCTTAACTTTTGGTCTTATGACGCTTGCTTTTGGTCTTATGACGCTTACTTTTGGTCTTATGACGCTTAACTTTTGGTCTTATGACCAAAAGGGCATTGTTTATTTAATTATGCCCCTTAAATTAAGCATTTTTGCTTCGTTTCATAAAAGTTCACCAGGTCCTTTGGTGACAACACCAAAGGAAAGCCATGATTTGTATAGAACTCAGGTTAATAAGACCAAAAGAGATCTCTAAACAAAAAAAAATCTCGATGGGTGAAAACCCATCGAGATTTTTTTAGATAAAGGACTACTCAAATTTTATTCAAAATAAGCAAACCCATAAATCCAAAACTGTCACTATTTTTTCATGACTTTCACCATTCTATTAATCTTATCCGTGTTAAATTTCACAAAATAAATCCCAGATGGATAATGCTCCAATGACAAAGATCCTGTATAAGTATCGTTGTACTTAACCAATCCTTTCAACTGAATCAATTTTCCGGAATAATCATAAATTTCCAAACTCAACAATGGACTTTCTAATTTCAATCCTGTGATGTTTATCTTAAACAAGCCATCAGTTGGATTGGGCAATACTACTATTGATAAACCAGGAATGTCATCCAATCCCACGATCATATCAATCGTCACTTCCTCGCTGATCTTGCATCCCGAATCATCTTGAACCACCACATTGTAATCGCCCGCTGCCAATCCAGAAAAAACATTGTCACTTTGATAAGTCGATCCACCATCTATGCTGAATTCAATTGATCCACCATCATTACTTGCCGTAATCTCAATCGTTCCATTGGAATCACTATTGGTTTCATTTGTTATCTCAGTAGAGGCTGTTAAAGAACAAGCAGCCAATACAACGGTCATTTCAAAACTACAACCATTATCCGATTCAACCACCACTTCATAAGTTCCAGCACTCAAGTTTGAGAAAACATTAACTCCTGTGAAATTAGCGCCACCATCAAAACTATATTGAATGTTTCCTTGTCCGTTGGCTACATCGATTTCTATTTCACCATCCCCAGCTCCTTCACTGGATTCATTGCTAACATTGGGACTGGCATCCAAAACACAAAGCGTTAAATCTATCGCTTCTTCATAAGAACAACCAACTGCATCATTGATGACAATATTATAAACGCCTCCTGATAAGTTTTCAAACAAACCAGAATCACTATTGGTAGAACCTCCGTCGATACTATAAGAGTAAGGAGGAATTCCTGCAGAAATACTCATGTCAATTACTGCATCACTTGCACTTTCAGAACTAGGACTACTTGTTTCAATTGCTACATTTACAGCACAAGAGGAAACAAATACTGATTGCGTGAATTCACAGTCTGCAGCATCTATTATAGAAATCTCATAAGAACCACTTTCCAAGCCTGTAAACATATCACTATCTGTATATTCATTTCCACCATCTATGCTATATTGGTAGGGTTCATTTCCACTTGAAGCACTTAATAATATGGCACCATCATTGGCACCATCATTCGTTTCAGATGAAACATCGATGTCCGCATTTAAGAAGCAACCTTCTTCTGTACAAAAATCTACTGCTTCCATATCTGTAAACACTCCTGTGCTACTGACAATGTTTGATCCATCATCTCGCTTAACAGTGTATCTACCCAAGCCTTCACTACAGCAAAAGCCATTGCCGAAAGAATCAAACAGTGTTAATACATAACAAGCATCGTATGGAAGGCAATACTCCGTACGATAAAGGCCGACTTCAGAGTATGGGCCACCTGTATCAATTGTTTCTCCATCCGAAGTTTCCAAAGTCCAAGTGGTTTCATTCGGAGAGTCATCAGTATCAATTTCAATAGCGATAAACATACCGTCCGTCATAATGCTGTAACTTCTATTTACTGAATCATTGCTTGGGTCTTCATCCACCTCACCATTGGGATTGACGGTGTAGGCAACCAACTCATTCTCTCCTTCTGGTAAATTGGTCAGGGTTATATTGTAAGTTTCTGATTGGTCAAATTCAAGAGATCCATTCCAGCCAATTGTTTGAATGATTTCTCCATTATTTTCTACCATGATTAGAACACTGTTCAAGGTTTCTCCACCAAAGTTGTTCAGTGTCAATCCAATCTCCTTTGAGTAAAAACAGTTGTCATCATTTATACCTGATATTTCTGTGATTCCAGCATCGTGTCTCAATAGACTGATATAGGTCGTAACGATTGTATCATTGTCTGCAATGTTGTCATTGTCCATATTGGTGAACAATTTGAACTCATATTCCCCCAATGCTTCTATGTCAACGGTTTGTGCAAAAGTGTAAACATAGCTGTCTTCAGCTTCTATATCTACTTCTACAGATTCTATGACAGGAGCACCATTTTGAAAAATAAAACCAACTTCAAAATCATTGACAGTTTGAAGTCCATGATTGGTAATCTCAACTTGAACTTCAGCAGTGGTGCTTTGAGTTGACTCGATAGATGGACTTACTAGCGCAATTGGACCAATGTCGAATTCTTCTGGAGGTGCTTTGAAAGCAAATATTCTTGTTCTGGCATTTCCATTACCACCATCGGCATACTCCGAGGTGTGATAAAATGTTCTATCATCATATGGATCTATACACATATCCGCATAGTCCCCAAGTCTTGTAGAAGAGTTTATTGTGTTGAAGCCTGGAGTAATTTCATACTCATCAAAAGTCATCATATGCAATGGATCATCATGGCTTCGACCTGTAAAACGAATACCAACAAAATCATCTTCACTTGAGACGCAATAAGCCATGCCGATATTTCCTGCTCCGTCCATTGCAATACTGCTCATGTATCTTTGTTTCCCATCAAATGGAGCAAAAGTACCTTCCTGATAAACGCTCCAATCGCTTTCTCCTTGATCTCTCCTAAATTCAATCCATCTCACACCTGCAACATCGCCTCCTGTAGCATCTACTACAAATGACATAACGATGGATTCGTGCGTGTTAAAATTTCTGTATTTTGGTAAATGCATAATTACATGCTTCTGCGCATCTAAACCTCCGCCACTTCCTCCTTGTGGAACACATGGGAAATTTCCATTGCCATCAGTTGAACATGGATCAGAATCAAAGCTGGCGATGTCTATTCCTATATTGGTAATTGAGGTGTTATTGGAATTGTTCCAATCAATGTCAAATTCATAAAAATCGATTTTGTCATTGCCAAATGCCCAAGAATCGTCCTTCATTCGAACAACCGTTGGCTTTGCAATTTCTTTTGGTGGGTTCATCCCTGTCCATTCTACAGGAGAGGCGACGAGAAAACCAGGTCCACCAAATCCAATTCCTGGAATTGCAATTCTTTGAATACTAACCGTCTCTTCTCCGTTCAACAATGCTTGTCTATCGATGAGGTAAACTGGACTGGCTGAAGGGCCTTGCTCATTGGTTGTAACGATAAGCGCATTGTCCCATATTGCATATTTAGGATAATCCGGGAAGTTTGGAGCACCAAAATTATAGGCGGTATATTCACCTAGAGGATCACTGTCCTCTGAAACAGCGACCAATAATTGATTGGTTCCGCTGGCAGTAAATTCAGTGATAATCCACCTTTCAGCTCCTTGATCATATAGAATGATTGGATCTCCAACTCCAGTATAGCCAATTTGATTCCATAAAGTGTTTCCACTAAATCCTGGAGCAACTGGTTGGCCCATTTTATTATAAACTCGAATCGTCGTGGAGTTGATAGCTTGTACATAGTGGTCTTTTCCTATGTCTCCCGTAGGATCCTGAGGATCTGAACCATTGTGTAGCCCTAGCACATTAAATATGGGTTCGACAGGAACACTGACATTTCTATCAATAGAACGCTGACGAACTGGATCTTCCCCTACAGGCAAGGCGCCTTCTCTATTGGCTCCGTAATAGTCCCTGTCTTTATAATTCTGAATGGGTTTTCTATCCCTTTTTGCCTGTTTTATTAAATCTTTGTCCTGTGATGGAAGATTAATACAGTCTCTTAAAGCCTTTGTTTTGCCTCCTCGAATTGCATAAGTCTCTTCCACTTCAATGTCTAGGATGACCTTTTGGCCGGACTGTTGATTCTGTCCAAAAACTACCAGACTTATAAAGCCAAGTAGGATTGCTGTTGGGTAAAATAAAATTTTATTCATACTTAATTTTGATATTATCTTGTTTCGGTCTACAGATTGAACACGCTTTTGAGAAAATAGTTGACTGACAACTCGCATTCCAATTACTTACAAGTTACAAAACTCGTACCTTTTTCACTCGATAAAATGCCGACAAACTGTGCATTAAATGTCAATAGGTAGAGCTTTTATTTGCTATTTAAGCTGTATGGTATCACTTCTCTGTTTATATTCCGTGAAATAGGAAATATAATTTCTTTTTTGAACGTTAAAATACGGTTCTGATTGAGCAGGAATTAAACGGTAACTTTGGTGAGAATAGAAGGGAAATGGCATAAAAAAAACAGCTACAACATAATTTAAAATTATTGTCATAACTGTTTTTAAGTGGGCGATATAGGATTCGAACCTATGACCCCCTCCTTGTAAGGGAGGTGCTCTGAACCAACTGAGCTAATCGCCCTTTTTCTTATTGAAACCATAAGATTTCCTAAGGGACGGCAAATATAGGGACTTTAATTTAATTTGCAAAAACTATTTGAAAAATTTTCTTATTTCCTTACTGAAATTAAAAATTAAGCGCAATCCATTTCACATGTTAATAAATAAAGTATTTTTACAGAACTCCTTTAAACACAGTTCTGATTGATCATGCCCAAGTTTTTAAAGATTCTGTTTTACATCATTTTAATCTGCTTCTTTCTATTGATTGGGGCATCTCTGATTATTTCCATGTTTTATTCTCATAAAATTAAGGAAGTCTTAATGGGACACTTGAATCAGCAGTTGAAAACTGAAATTAGCATCGACGGCCCGACAAGTTTGTCTTTGTTTTCTCACTTTCCAAGCCTTTCCTGTTCTTTAGATGATGTGAAGATTAAGGATTTGCATAAAGAGGGGGATTATCTGTTAAATGCAGAATCAATTTCTTTCTTGTTTAATCTCAGTGATTGGTGGAACAATAAGATAAGTTTCAATAAACTGGCATTGAATGATGCTGTTATCAACATTAGGATTGATGAAAACGGGAAGAATAATTTTGAAATTTTTAAGGAATCAACAACAAACGAAAATACAAATCAAGGGATAAAGCAATCTGTCGTTTCCTCAGATCAAGTGGAGGAGATCGAAAGTAAGATGGATATTGATGGGGCAACTTTTTCAAATTGCAAGATCAATTATTTTAATGAAATGACCAAGGCAGAATTACAGTTGGTTTCAGAATCTGCAGAATTTGATTTTTCATCGGCTAAGCAATATTTTGATCTAAAGCTTGAAGGAGATGGCCATATTAAAGCATACAAAATTGATACAATAGTCTATCTAAAAGATAAGTTGTTGGGACTTGATTTGGATTTTAAAAGCAACCTGAAGGAAAATGAATTTGTTTTTAAAAATTCGGAAATTGAACTAGATGGAATACCTGTTTTTCTAAATGGTAAAATTATCAATGATGGTGAAATTTCAGAATCAGCTTTTAGCATAGAAACCAAGAATTTGGAATTCAAAAAACTGTTTGAATTGTTGCGCGAAGCCAAGCCAGAATTTATGATGGATTGGAATATGGATGGTGAACTTGATTTGAATATGTCTTTTAACGGTGTTTTAAAATCTTGGTCTGATTTGAAAACCATCAGTGAAGGAAATGTTGCTTTGGACATTGAAGAATTGCAGTGGAAAAAAGTCAATGCTGAAGACATAAAAGGGAATCTTTGTTTTTCGGATGGCCACATGTACATCGAAGATTTTGATTTTGAAATGATGGATGGAACAGGCTTTTTAAATGCCAATATTCACTTGGAAGAAAATGACATGGATTGTCACTTGAAATTAGAGGAAATGGATTTACAAGAATTTCTTTTGGAATACAATGATTTCGAAGAATTCGTATCCGAAGAAAATGTGCGTGGAAAACTGAATTTGAACCTTTTGTTGGAAAGTGGCCTTGATAAAAATTGGAACATCGAAAAAGATAAAGTGAAAGGCTTTATAGATTTTGAAATTCTCAAAGGTCAATTGATAGATTTTGAACCGATTGTTTCAATGGTTGGTCCCAAAGAACAAAAAAGAATGAGAAAGATTTCATTCCATCCAATCAAAAATCAATTGAAGATAGAAAATCGAATTTTGAGAATTCCCAAAATGGCCATCAATTCAAATTTGGTCAACATAGATTTTTCTGGAAAATACACTTTGCAAAATAACCTCAACTTTCATTTTAAAGTCGATTTACTGGATTATTTCAATAAGCGTTTTTTCAAGAATAACAAAGAGGGATCAGAGAAAAATAGGAAGGGGGGCATCAATTATTATTGTTCGCTTTTTGGAAGTGTAGAAGAGCCTTTGTTCAAAGGCAAAAGCAAGCGCTTTGTTTTGGGGGCATTTGAAAAGGATGCTTATCTGAAAAAGGCCAATTTGGATATGAAAGCCAATGAGAACTATGATTTCCAATGCGATTTAAATTAATGCTTATAATTTAAGCCTTTGCAGGCCTATCAAGTAAATAGTTATTAAATTTACCCTTGCATGCTGGACAAATGATGATCAGTTTAATGAAACCTTGAATTTAAACGAATAATACATTTCACTTTAAAAATCAATAATTAGTCAACGAATGAATATTTATCGCCAAAAATTTTACTGGAAAATAGGTCTTTTGTTTTTGGCTATTTTCATCGTTTTGGTTTCCCTTTATTACAGCAATAATTTGGCGAAAAAACTCTCTGAGGAGGAAAGGA
>CALBCY010000277.1 GCA_937927195.1 uncultured Chitinophagales bacterium | reverse complement strand
CATGTTCCAACAGATAATCTAATCCAGTCACAGGTAATTAGTAAATTGAGGTCGAGGACTTTTACGATCAGTTTGCAGTTTGAGGGCTAGGTTTTTGGGGGTACGCTTCGCTTTTGGTGCGCTCGGCTGCGCCATTGATTTTGTACGCTGGCTTCGCCTTTGCTTTTGGTACGTCTGCTATGATCTTCGATCATCTTTGACTTTTAGACTTTTAGACTTTTAGACTGATTTATTATATTAAAATCCAAATATCTGAATTTTCTGGATTTTCTGAATTTATTAACCTCTGACATAAATTCACAAACCATATGCTTCGTGGCTAAGTGGCTTCGTGTTCATAACTACAAACCACCTGAATCAATCAATAGTTCTAACTCTTCAACGCTCCACCACCAACTTTCCACGGCATAACCTTCTCCATTTAAGTTAATAATGCTTCGGCCAGCTTCTCTTTGAATATCGGGTTGAAATTCAATTGAGTTGTTAAAGACACAAGTTTCTTGAGCTGACATTAAGTGACTCAGTAGAAAAATTGGAACTAACAATACAAGTTTTATTTTATTCATTGCAAAAATAATTCTCAGTCAGATTTTTATCATTAAAGATAGGCTGTATTAGACTTAAAAGCTATGGATTCCGTGTTCGATTTTCAATTGTGTTTTTGCTTTAAAATTTACAAACCAATCCACTTAACTTTCTCGGGCCAACTCGTTGAAATTCAAAAGCGTCCTTTGAACAGAATTATATTGATTATTCAGAATTGACAGGATCATTCATAACAACCACAAAATTAGAGGAACACGTGATTACGGATATTTTCTCAACACATTTCTCAGCTTTTTATAGTCTGGCCTTGAAAATTCCGAAATGACGGATGGGATGGAGTCAGTTGAATGACTAAATCCGAAAATCGCCCATGCTCAGCGCCCCATAAAAAATTTCACAAACTACCCCTGCTTCGTGTCATCTTCGTGGCTTCGTGGCTTAGTGTTCATCCCCCCACAGACCACTCGAAAACAATATTTCGTCAAAGTCAGTCGTTTAGTTTCAGAAGTTCATAACCAATCATAAAATTATAGCCAAAGTATACAATTTTCTTTTTTTTCGATCATTAAACTGATTTATGAGGACATTGTTTGCTTTTGCATTATTGTGTATTTCTTCGACTGTATTTGGTCAAATGAATAACCGTAATTACGATTTCAAAAAGTTTCATTTTGGAATTTCAGCCGCCTATACCCATTCCAATTTACAGATAACCCATTCTGAAGATTTCATTAATAATCCTGAAATTCTTTCAGTCATTTCACCTAGAACACCAGGCTTTAGTTTGAACGGAATTGTCAATTATAAAATTAACCGACATCTATCGCTTCGGTCAACTCCTGGGATGAAGTTTTCAGAAAGGAGATTGACTTATAATTTGTTTCGAAAAGACTACAATGTTGAGGAGGAAGTAAGATTGGAATCCATCAGTTTTGGCTTGCCACTTGGGCTGAAATTTCAGTCGGATCGCTTTTACAATAATTTCCGATTTTACGTTTTAGCAGGTGGGGAAGCTTCCTATGATTTTGCCTCTAATTCGACCAAGCGAAAAGCAGAGGACATCGTAAAATTGAAACCTTGGGAGTTTTCAGCCAACCTCGGATTTGGCTTTAATTTCTATTTCCCAATGTTCACTTTTTCTCCTGAAATAAAACTACAGCATGGATTGAATAATCTTCATGCTCCCAATCCTGGATTGAATCAGTCGAATGTGATTGATAAATTGAAGTCGAGGATGTTTGTTATTTCTTTGCAGGTTGAGGGGTGAGAGCGGGTTTTGGGTTTTGGGTCGCAGCGATGCCTTTTGGGTTCGCTTGGGATGTTTTTTTTTGCAGTCGCTGCGTCTCGGCAAATCAATCCCAAAAAATAAGCCTGTTAACAATGTTCCAATGTATTATCCTTAAACAGACTTTTTGGCTTCACTTGATTTGTGTTATACCTGATAATTAATGGCTAATTCTGAACCCGCAAGACTGCTCCCCTAGCCTGTCCTTGAGCAAGGATGGGAGTTAAAAAATTCACTTTTCTGGAATTTTACTTTTCGATTTTTTTGAGCTCCAGGCCGCTGAAATAAACGTTCCCATTTTCAAGAATCCTGATGGTATTGTTCGCCTGTCTTCCTACTCCACCACTTTGAGCCAAATGATCTGAAATGATGTTCAGATAAAATTTGAATTCCATACCTGGTGTATTTAATTTCAAAACAGGCCAACCTCTATCTTCCAAAACTTCAATCTTTGAATCGGCATTTGTAAAATTGAATAGCTCCACTTCCGTTTCAAATGCATTTATAGCTTTATACTGTCCAATTGCATTTATCCAGGTTTGGCTCATGTCTATTTTATCGGTTTTCTTCCCGAGGTAACTCCTGGAACCAGTTTCCTTATCTACTTGCTGGCAATAAATTTCACCATTTACTTTGACAAATTTCATCAAGGTGGTTTTATCTTTAATTGGCAACAAACCTAACAATAGAATTTTTATGGAATATTCATTTTCATCATTCACTCTTTTAAAGACTATTTTTGCTGGACCCATTTTGGTTTTTATCACATTGGGATCCGTCACTTCCAAAAAGAATGGACCAAGATTGTATGAACCTGGTATTTCAGATAAAAGAGCTGTTTCATTTTGGGGTACTATCTCTTTTTCAAGTTCCAAGGTCATCCCTTTTGCAGTTTCAAAATAAGTAGTCAATAATCTTCTTAAGGAGCGTATTCTGACTCCGCTATCGGTATTTGTCAGAAAGACAGCCCCAATTTTTAATTCTGGGATGTAAGCATATCCTGCGTGAAATGCTATTTCATCTCCAGTGTGAGTATAAACAAAATAGGTTTTCTTAGTGGTTTCATCTTGGAGACTAATTTTATAGGACTCAATCCCAAATCCATATCTACTTTGTGTTTGTAAAGCATTGTTGCTTAAATAGTTCTTTTCCATTTCCGCAATCAGGTTTTCATTTAAAATTTGCTGATTGTTAAATTTGCCATTCTCCATTAGCATTTCAACAAATTTGATCAAGTCTCTTGCACTGCAATTGATTGATCCTGCTCCAACATCTCTAATAGATTCGCTGATAACTTCTTTTTTCCCAACATAAGCTTTAGATATATTTTTATCATTCACACCAACTGATGCCTTCTCCATTTGCAATGGTTCAAATATATTTTGAGCCATGTATTCTGAATAAGACATTCCGCTTACACGTTCAATGAGTTGCCCCAAAAGGCCATAACCAATATTGGAATAGGCCATGATTTGTTGCTTCGGTGAAATGGTATATTGCTTGTTCAGTTCTTTCACTGCCCAATCCATTTCTGGTACATTTTTACCAATAATCCCATTTAACAAATCACTTGGAAGACCGGAAGTATGAGCAAGGATGTCTTTGATGCAAATTTCATTTCCATCCTTTTTTAATCCACTGATGGTCAGTTCTGGAATGTATTTTTTGATTGAATGATTGATGTCCAATAATCCTTTTTCGTGTAATTGCATGACAGCCAAAGCTGTAAAACTTTTGGTAACTGATCCTGAATTGTAAACAGTTTCAGGACTGGCTTGGATGGCCTGTATTTTATCTTCAAATCCCAATCCACTTTCATATACAATTTCACCATTGTCAATAATTGCCATACTGGCTCCAACCACTTTATTCTTCTTCATTTTTTTTAAATAGATCTCGTCTATTTTTTCTTTAAAATTTGAAGTATTTTGAACTTTATTCTGACAAATAAGCTGAAGATCTAAAGAACTAAAAAAGATGATGAAAATCAATGTTATAAAATGTTTGGTTGGCATAATTCTTATGGTTAAAATTAGGATTAATTGAGTGTTGATTTCAATCCAAAACTAAACTCTATCCAGTTTGAAAAAAAGTTTAGTTGACAAGCCATTTCATTCTTGAGACTAAACAATAAAATCTTGTGATGAATGCCCTTTGTAACAAAAAATGGTATTAGAATCAAATCTTTGTTAATTTAGAAGAATGCTTGATTTCTTGAAGAAAAGATGGGTCTATCATTCACTCATTTGGTTTGGAGCCATATTGGTATCTTTATATCCTGAAGTTTTATCAACAAGCAAAGAAACAATTTTGGAATTTCTATGGGCCGAAAGCTTTTTTTTGGTCCCACTCATCTCCATGGTTTATATTAATTGGTGGGCAAAATCAGTTCTATTTGATCAAAGGAAATACCTGGCCTACTTTTTATTTTTCATAAGTTTGATATTGGTATTTTCTTACCTTTTTGTCTACATTGACAATTGGGATACTCTTTATCTATCTCTCGTCAATGTTACCTTCTTTTTATTGTTTAGTAGTGGATTACAATATTTCAAAAGGGGCATTGTCAATCAATATCAATTACAGGAATTAAAAGCCAAAACTGCAGAAACAGAACTCAATGCATTGAAGGCACAAATAAACCCACACTTTCTATTTAACACTTTGAATAATATTTATGGGATGAATCAAATTGATTCTCAAAAAGGATCGGAAATGATCATTGAATTAGCGGATGTTATGCGCTATCACCTTGAGTTTTCAAAAAGAGGTTTGGTAAAAATTGAAGATGAGATTCAGTTATTGGAATCTTATATTAAACTAGAAAAACTCAGATTGCACAAAAACTGCAAAATAAGTATTGACTTTAAAAAGGTCAATTCAGATCATTTAATTTCACCCTTGATTTTTTTACCTTATGTAGAGAATGCCTTCAAGCACGGCACCCATCCAAGTAGAGATTGTTTCATTGACATCAGCATAAAATGTATGAATGGACAAATTGTTTTTATTACTGAAAACAGTCAGATCAAGGGGAAGAAGGTCGTTAAAACAAACATTGGTTTGAAAAACACAAAAAGAAGGTTGGATTTGATTTACCCGAACAAGCATGAATTGATTATTGAAGAAAGTGAATCAACTTACAAAGTGAAATTGACCATCAATTATGACTAAAATAAAAATACTGATCGTAGACGATGAGCCATTGGCACATTCGGTTTTGGAAGGATATTGCAAAAATATTGATTACATCGATGTTGTTGGAAATTGCTATGATGGAATTTCAGCTTTAAATTTTCTCAACAAAAACGAGGTAGATGCGATTTTATTGGACATTCAAATGCCTGATTTAACGGGACTGGAATTATTGGACAGTCTCAAGCATCATGCACCAAAAATTATTTTCACAACCGCCTTTACTGAATATGCATTTAAAGGATTTAATTATGATCAAGTTGTAGACTATTTGCACAAACCTGTAAGGCTTACAAGATTTATTAAGGCCTTGGAGCGTCTAAAAAAATTGTTGATGCTTGAAAGGGAGCATCAAAACCTAGTAGCCGAAAATTCTGTAGAAACGAAAATTGATCAAGCTCCAAATTTCATAATTTTAAAAGACAACAAAACTGCCTATAGAATTTTAATGTCCGATATTATTTACATTCAGTCATGGGGCAATTATTTAAAATTCTTCTTAACAAATGATGACATCAAAATTATCAGGAAAACCATAAAAAAATTGGAATCGGAGTTACCTGAGCAGCTGTTTACAAGAATCCATAAATCATACATGGTGAACATAAAATATGTCGCCGCTATTCAAGGCAATCAAATAATAATTGGAGATCAAAAGATACCTATTGGAAAGAGTTACATTGTTATTGCAAAGAAAGTAATTGCAGGGATTTAGGCTTTGAATTTTTAGGCTTTGGGACCTTTGATTTTTTAGGCTTTTAAAATTTTTGGACTGGGTGGATCAGGTTGCCCCATTTTGTTTTAAGGTCGGGATGGATTACCCTTCTAAAAATAGAAAAGGCCAGCCAAGTCTTAACTTGGATGACCTTTAATAATAACCGAAGCTGTATTTTTTTAAGCCTCCACTGTGTCTTCAATCCATTCTTCTGCGTGTGCAATTTCCCATTCGCTTTGCAGCAATCTATGAACGTAACAATTGTTGGCCTCACTGATCAACTCAGCTTTTTGTTCTTCCGTAATGTCCCCTTCAATTTTTATTTTTGTGGTGATGTGGGGAGTCAATTTACCTTCTTTGTCTCGCTTGACTACTTGGGACAATTCAGCATCGACATCACCAATTTCCCAGCCTTTTTTTCTTGCAATGAATCTTACCGTTGCGGTCTTGCACATGGACAAACCAGCCAATACCAATTCTGTTGGTGCTAAACCCAAATCGGTTCCTTTTGATTTTATCGGTTCATCTCCAATAATGGTGTGTTTACCATTGGTAATTATTGATTGGTAGCCTGTTGGGATTGTTTTAATTTTTATTTGAGTTGCCATAATATTTTTTTTTATATTTTTTTTATAATTTTTTAATTAAACTAAAGGATTAGAATTCTAAAACTTGAAATTTCTATATTCCACATTGTCCTAAGATTAAGTTAACAATGATACAAATATAGAGCTAATAGAAGCGATGATCCTTGGTAATTCTTCCTTAGAGATTGGCAATTATTCCTATTCGTTAAAATATTGTTTCAAAAGGGTACACATTTTGGTTGCAAGCCCTGTTAAGCCGTTAACAGATAAGAGTTGATTTAAGTATTTCGAACTTTGTACTTGACATTAGATTTTATAGAGGCGTCGACCGGATTAAGATTTTTTGAACAATGCAAAGCATTGTTTTTCTAATGTTTATTCTGGCCATCTGATTCTAATGTCTAGTAACCGGAGTTCGATTGAAAAAAATTACAATTATAGGGATTTAAGATTCCTAGTTTATCTTAAAAGGACAGTTTGATTTTAATAAATTAGTTTGTTGAAATTCGATAGTTTTGTATCGAATCGCCTGAGCTTTTTCTTGATAAAAAGCTCACCAAAAATCAAGGACTTATGACATTTTTTAACGCTTCGCAATTCACTTAAACCCTAAAAAAAATAAACTCGCTTTATTGAGAATTTGTTACGTTTTGTCAAAGATTTGATGCAAGAAACTCTTGACATTGTTTAAGCTCAAACAGCATTTTTTTCTTTACGGATTTAAGCAAATTGCTACACTAAAATGTCAAATGTCCATAATTTCGCTTAATTAACGCTTTTTTCACCAAAGCTCTGCGCATTGTAATATCCCTCGGCGTTGGGCTTTCCCACAGGAAAGTCAAAGCCATCGCTCAGGTATTGCTTGGAAAATTCAATTGTTTGATTTTGAATGGAGGAAAGGCTGCAAAAGCCGAAGACAAGTCCTACTGCTATTAGAGCAAAAAAGCGCAACATTGAATTAGATTTGTATGTTTTAAAGTTTGAATCGGTTGATTCCCTCTTATAACATCCATTTCAATAACAAATTGGACATACAGCCATTGTTTAAAACTAATTAACCAATTTCATCCATATTCCTGCTTCGTTTTAACAATTGCTGACTAACAAACTTTGCACTTCTAATGGCTCCTTCCATGTAACCAGGGAATTGATCAGCCGTTTCAGATCCTGCGATGTAAAAATTTCCATTGAGCAAGGCCTCTTTAAACAAAGGATGACCATTGTTTTGATGGGGTAAAATATGTGCATCGTAATGGCCGAAAGTTAGGGGCTCTTTAATCCAAAGCATTTCATCGTAAGCAATAAACTCATCGACCTTTGGACCAAAATATTTTTGTAATTGTTTTAAAATCAAATTGATCCGCTCTTCTTTGGAAACAGAATAATAGGAGGAATTCATGAAGCCCATCAAGGCAAAGAGTTTGTTTTCATAATCGGAATGGTCATACATTTCCTGGATTGGCCCGACGCTGCTAAAAATGGTGCCGCTGGTATTTTCATCTTGCCAGAAAGGCTTGGCAAAAGACAAGGATACTTTTATTGATTCTCCCATCCATGTGTGCGTATTTTGAGCCAGCTCTGTCATTTCACCATTCAAGTCAGGACTCATTTCAAGAGAAGAAACCAATAGATTTGGCGGAAGTGTAGAAATTACGATATCGGAATGATGTTCACTTTTTTGGCATTTCACCTTAAATCCATTTGAATCAAAATGAATGCTGCCTACTTGCTGACCGATGTAAATTTGATCTTTGCTTAAATGGCTTTCCAAAACTTGAATTAACTTTGAGCTACCACCCACTATTCTAAAGCTAGGCTCATTGTTTGGTGGCAAAGTTACAAGTTGAGGTGGGCTGGTCGAAATAGGTTCATAAATGGCCTGCTCACCAAGTGCCTGTTCAAATATTTCAATATTCAATTCTTTCAAAATCTCCGTCAAAGCCGTATGGTTCGAACCCAGCCAAGTTGCGCCCATTTCTATGGGTGGCTTTCCATCATTGTACAAGGTGCAAATTCGTCCACCGAGCCTTTGTCTGCCTTCAAGGATCTTAATGGTAAAATCTGAATTGCGCAAATAATAAGCAATTGCCAAACCAGTCAATCCTCCTCCTAAGACCAAAACATCCAAAGCCTTTTTTTTCATTTTATAATTGTTTGTTGAGCACCATAGCTTTATTTGGGTCTATGACCAGAATCATGGTTGATTAGTTATACCCTTAAATTAAAACCATGATTTGTCTAGCACTCAAAATTGTTAGATTTGATTACGATACATTTCACCTAATCAACTGCTGTTAACCAGTACTTTTAAATCAAATAAAAAAGCTCCAGAGGAACGACATCAATCTTATGATATTGCCGTTCTTCTGGAGCTTTGCCTAGTCTAAAATGCTTATAAAAAATTTACATTTTGACCAATTTAAAATATTTTTCAAAGTCTTTATTGTAAAACTTAACGATGTACGAACCAGCATTGATTCCGTTCAATGAAACTTGCATTTTCGTTTGGCCGTTAAAATTGACATTAGATTCACTTTTAATCAGGCGTCCTGTACTAGTGTAAATTTCTATTTGTAAATCATCAAGGATCGCTATAGATTCTCCAATTTCAACTATAAAACTTTCTTGTGCAGGATTCGGATACAATTTAAAACTACCCGTCGAAATATCACCGAGTCCACTTATTGTGTCAAATCCTATTTCAACAGTAGATTTATAAACACAGGTCTCTGAGCCATCTTTTACATAAACCTCGTAAGTGCCTGAAGCCAAATTATTGAATGCTACCTCATCAGAAAAAGTTTGTCCGCCATCGATACTGTATGAAAATGGTGCGATTCCTGTTGTTACTGCAATCGCAATGATTCCATCTTCGGCAGTGTCAAAAGAAGCATTGGTTGTGGTTACGTCAGCTGTAAACAAACAGTCTCCTACATATCTCACTTCAGCCTCTGATGCATAAAGACACAAACCTGAAGCATCTTTAACTTCAACATCATAAACTCCGGGAGCTAGATTTTCAAATACCATTTCATCAACAAAGTTTTGTCCACCGTCGATGCTGTATTGATAAGGAGCCATTCCATTTGTTGCTGAAATAGTAATCATCCCGTCAGAAGCATTTTCATCTGAAGCAACAGATGTACTGATGTTAGCGGTTAATAAACAGACATCAACAAGAATGGTTGTTTCGTAAGAACAAGACATTGTAAGATCTTCGATAATGACGTTGTATGATCCTGAAGCCAGGCCGTCGAATACATTGCTGCTACTAAAAGTAGCTCCACCGTTAATACTGTATGCATAAGGAGCTATTCCATTAATTGGATTAATGGTAATCATTCCATCAGAAGAAAATTCACTAGATGCACCTATAGATGTTATATCTGCAGTCATAACACATTCTTCAAAACCAGGACAAAAGAATTCTTCTGTTTCATCGATGAATTCTCCATCATTTACAAAAAGTGTTTCGCCTGAAGAATTTATCATCGTAAAGTTACCTTGG
Source organism: uncultured Chitinophagales bacterium (assembly GCA_937927195.1). Taxonomy (GTDB): domain Bacteria; phylum Bacteroidota; class Bacteroidia; order Chitinophagales; family UBA2359; genus JAHDGP01. Next base: position 22,225 of record CALBCY010000277.1, on the reverse strand, counting down.
CCAAATCCACAACAAATGCCATCACCATAGGAATCCTCTACAACTATTGTAAAGCAAGATTGGTAATTCACGCAAATATCTTCCATGTAAGTTGTATTAGGCTGGGTACCTCCTAAATCCCCAGATGCAACCACTTCATTATTCATTTCATCAATTATAGTCCATGTGGTTTCCTGAGGGAAGTTATCTGCATTTACAATCAAGGTTACATAATCATATTGAGAGACTAAATCTGTCGTAACTGAGGAAGAATTGTTGTCAGTCAAAGCATCTTGTTCTCCATTTACACTTATTATATTTAGGCTGATTTCATTGCCAGTGGGCAAAAGATTTTCGGTGACTGTTATGGGAACAATCACTTCAACCTGGTAAGGAATACTAAATTCGTAGTTAACAATATCCACAGCTACTCCATTAACAACTACTTCAATTTCAACATCAAAAAAAGTAGTCGCACCATAATTATAAATCAATGCATCAACGGCAACAGTTTGACCACATTCAACCGCGTCTAGCTCTGCAACAATACCAGCTTCCAAATTGTAAAGATTGCTTATCACAGTTTCCAAAGTATCGTTTCTGCTGTAGCCATCGATAGAATCATTTACCACAATCATAAGGTTGTAATCACCAATCGATGAAAAGTCTTGAGGGACGGAAAATTGGTATTCAGCTGACGATAATGCACTCAAGGTATCGTTTATTAAAATGGTCTCTTTCAAAACATCTTCAACGAAAAGGGATACTTCAAATCCACTCATTTCCTTTAAACCTGTATTGCCAATTTCCACTGAAACCAATTCGCTTGTTCCCAAGTTGGAAGAAGATTCAGGATCGATGACTTGGACTGCAGCTAAATCATAATTAGATTTAATTTCAGACCAAAAAGAAACCCAAGGTCTAGCTTGCTTTATTATGAATTGATCTTCGGCTGTTACTTTGTATTCGATGTCCATACCAAAACCTTCAGCACCAACTACGTCGTATAGGATAGCAAATTCATCATGGATAACACTAAGGTAATCTCTTAACTGATCTAGATAAACTTCTTCCATTACCAATTCTTCTTCTCCAACCAAATTTGAATATCTCAAAACGAAAAATCCTTCCGCTGGATCTTGGTTCAAGAGAATTTCTTCTGGAATTACATTGGCGTCTGGATTGGTAACCAATGATTCTCCAACTTGTGTATTTAAATAAAATGTATTGACCGTGTTAAAAATAGGATCTATACTTATACCTACACCGTTTGACTTTTCATCATTAAAATTCGGGTGACACAAAATTCCCATTGCGGCAATGTATTGATCAACTCTGTAAAAGTCTCTTTCGTCATATGCTCTAAAATTCCACATACTCGCATAAACCTGTTTAACAGATTTTGAAATATGCCCTTCTTCAGGATATTGGGTTTTGGAGGTATATAAACCTGCACCGCTAAATCCAGGTAAATCTTCATTGTTCGTGCTGGATCGACACCTGATTGGAGTTCCTTCTGGAAAAGAATCATGCATAGCTTGCAATTCATCAAGCATCCATTGTGGCATTTCTGCCGCTTTGATTGTATCTCTAAAATCTTTAAGCATATCAATTCTAGTATCCAAATCTGAGATAAAATCCGGGGTATTGATCATTTCTTCTACTTGTTCATAAAAGCCATTGAATTTCATAAATTCATCATAGAAGTAAAATGGGATACCGAAGCCGTTTGGAATAACTCCATCAGGCAAATCAAAGGTTCTCATTGTTGCAACATTTGCACACTTTGCTCCGAATGCATTGGCCATATCGAAACCAATTTCATCGAGTGGTAAAATACTGGTTTGCGATAAATCTCTATCTGGAATTTGCTCATCTGTTGGACGAATATTTTCGTACCATGCATTTACTTCCTCTAGGGTTGCTTCTCTGAAAATATATCTATCAGCTTCCACTTTATAATAAACGTAGCTGCCGATTAAATTTGCAATAGAATCGATTTCTAGTGGGTTTTTAATATATGCGTTTGGCAAGTCATCTTGGATGGCTCTAAGGTTGACATGGGACAGAGGTGTTTGGACTACTGAAGTCATAATTCCACCAACCCTTGGCAATGAGTTAGGGAGGGCATCATATAACACGATGTCACGTGAACCGGGATTTTCATCCAATGTCATTTGTCTGAAAAATCCGTATCCCTCTGCTTGATTGAAAGGTAAATAATCAACATCAGCAAAAAATTCTGATTCCAAGACAACCGTAATTCTGGAGCCTACATAATCAGGGGCATATTGATTTATATAGCCACTTTCTCCTCCGTCACCAATAAAATGTACAAGGTTGTTTCTTAAAAACGGCATATTTGCGGCCAAAAGTTCAAAGGTTCTTTGTGTGTGATCAAAACTGTAAGAGCTTCCAAAAGAAAAATTAAATGCATAACTCCCTATCACTCCGTTTGGAAGAATTGTGTTCGGATTGTAAACAACTTCACCTGAAACTTCAGGCACTCCATCCATTCCAATAGCAGAAATAAAACTGGCATGTATAAAGTGCTCCTCACTATTGATAAAATAAACTTGAGGTTCGTCAGAGTCTTGATTAAAAATCACAAATTTTGTAAACTCCGTATCATTCAAAAATGGAGCCCAACCAACATCTACATCTGAAATTGATAAGGCATTAAAATCTTCATAGGAGCTTAAACTTGGTGTTCCATCATTAGGAGAAATTTCAGGACCAAAATTCATCGGAGCCAAAGTTGGCATATTGTTAAATTCAGTCATATCGTCTATCCCATCTCCATCAAGGTCACCAGGATTGGCAATAGGGTATGCAGTAATCTGATAGCTTTGCAAAGGGAAAGCTGCGAGCCCCTCAGAAATGATCATATTGCCATCTTGTCCCAAAGTAATGGAAGTATTAGAATCGTAACCATTGGGTTCATGAATGACTCTCAGTACATAATACTTATCGGCTTCGCCTTCAATTTCCAGTTCGACTTGGCCAAGCGAATTGACCGAATGATCTAAAATCGGAACTATTTGAGCAAAAGTTAAATGATAGAACGAAAGAAAAATTGCAATAATTAGGGTAATGTTTTTTAACATAGGGCTTTGTTTTTAATAAATAGTGAACAATTGGCGTATAATACTTTGTGACAACCAAATTAAATATTTCCTATGTTTATTAAAAACAAATGTCGATTCTATTTAGACTACAATATGACAGACCCTTCTGAATTACGATTGATTTTATCCCTTTTTATTAAAAGTAGAGGTTATAGTGTCGGATAAAAGATACACAAATTGAGCGAGGGCAATAATTGTAAAACCTGCTAGTAAAAGCATTTCAAGAATAAATCTTAACAATTATTGTGCAAATTCTCCGAATGCCTTTTGGGTTTTTGAAAGTTCACCATGAATTCACCATGAATTCAAAATGAAAAAAATCTCAAATTTATTTCACCAAAATTATGCCAAAACTTCACCGAATTTTCACCGAATTTTCACTGCCCCTTCACTGAAACCTCACAAGAAAACATTGGAAGATCAGCGGAAGTTCAGCAGAAGTTCATTCCCTTAAGAACATGGTTCATTTCAAGTTCAACGTTTCTTATTCAAGTTGTTGTAAAAGTTTTGAAGAATAAAAAAGGCCTTCTTTTTATTGCCGCTTTCAGAAATTAATCCTTTGCGGTTCCAACCATCTTGTATTTCAGGCAAGACTCTTCTAGGGGATCTGAAATCCACTAATATCCAAGGAGAAAAACCTTGCACTTGTTCTATTTTATTAATCATGGATAGCGTCTGGATGTATAAATCTTCCTGAAATTCTTCTGTCCATCTTGTATTTTTATCTCCGTGAAATCCCTCTTTTGCACCTGCACCAAATTCAGAAATCAAAACAGGTTTATCTTGCTCAATCTCCCAGGTAATTGTTCCGCATTTTTCAGGAAGGCCATCGTACCAACCTATGTATTGGTTAAAACTTAAAACATCAACCACCTCCGCAAAAGGATCATTTATCGTTCTGACCAATGGATTGCCATTGTAATCTTTTTGTTCCAAAGCAGCACTTATCAATCTAGTATTGTCCTTGGCTCTGCTAAAACTTGCTAGTTTATTTAAGAAGACATTTCTCGCTTCAACATTTGGAGTTTCATTGGCCATCGACCAAATTATGACGGCGGCCCTATTTTTATCTCGCTCAATCAATTCGGAAAGTTGGGTTTCAGCATTGCGATAGGTCTCCTCATTCTCCCATTCAATTGTCCAATAAACTGGGTTTTCTTCCCAGACCAAAATTCCTTTTTTATCTGCTAGGCGAACCATGTGTTCATTGTGTGGGTAATGTGCGAGTCTTACATAATTGCAACCCAAGTCTTGGGCCCAATCTAAAAGTTGTTCAGCATCTTCCAAAGAGTGGGCTCGCCCACCCCTGATTGGATTTTCCTCGTGTATTGAAATACCTTTTAAATACACAGGCTGATCGTTCAATAAGATTTGAGCGCCTTTCGTTTTTATGCTTCGAAACCCAATTTGATCGTTGAGCTCTTCCTCTTCGGTTTGAATTTTCACTTCATAAAGAACTGGATTTTCCATTGACCAGTAATCAATTTTATTTGAGACTATCTCAAAATCAACTGTTCCATTTTGATCCGTTAAAAACTGCTCTTCTATTTTTAATGCTGGGATACTTAACTGAACTTTCTTTTGCTTGACATTGTCCCCTTTTAAACTAATATTTCCTTTTATCAGTTTGTTGTTATCAGGGTCCAATTGAACAAAATAATCTTGAATAAAATTTTCAGGAGTCTCGATCACTTTTACATCTCTGGTCAATCCTCCGTAGTTCCACCAATCGGTGTTCAATGTTGGGACGCCTTCCTTCAATCTTTTGTTGTCGACCTTCACGATTAAAAAGTTATCCTGCCCTTTGACCAAATCTGTTATTTCAAAATTGAAAGGCGTAAAACCTCCAATATGAGTTCCTAATTTTTTGCCATTGAAATAAACTTCTGTCTTGTAGTTTGAAGCTTCGAAATAAACAAAAACTCTGTTTGATTCCTTGCTAATAGAATAGTCGAATGACTTTTTGTACCAAACTGTTCCTTCGTAATATAAGAGTTCAGGTTTTTGGCTGTTCCAATCTCCAGGGACATCAATGTTGTCCATTTTATCGAAATCATATTCAAGAAGATCAGAAGAATCCTTTGGTTTAGAATTTAAAAAGAAAGCACTGGCCCATGGAAATTCTTGTTGATCAAAAGGTTTGTAACGGTAATTGTAATATCCATTTTCATAAGGATCGATGATGTACTTCCACTCACCATTCAATGAGGTAGTATTGCGATTATAGACATTAACCAATAAATCTTCTTGAGCAATCAGAGAAGAAAATCCTGTAAGTAAGGCAAGGAAGAGAATGAGATAAATTTTCATATTTTCTTAGCTTAATGGGTAAAATTTGATTGTGAAATATTTGAATACAGCTTAATAAAAAAAGGTTACTAAAATAATTCAGCGTAAAAAAAAGAATTACTGTTCCAAGATTCCTTCCGCTCTAATATATTTGGCTTTTTCATTTTCGGGGTCAATTTCCAAAACGCGGTCTAACAGTTGCTTGGCTGTTTTTGTATCTTGTCGGTAAAATGCCATTCCAATTTTATTGAGTAATCCTGGAACATAATCAGGGCTTATAGCCAATGCCCGATTGTATAGTTCTTCTGCTTTGTCAAAATCTTTCATATTAAAGGAAACAAATCCATAATTGTTCAAAGCTGCAATGTGCTGATCATTTTCTTCAATGATGGAGGCAAAGATTTCACCAGCTTCTTTTATCTGATTCCTTTTCATTTTGGCACTTCCCAATTTATTGAGAAAATCGAGATTAAAAGGTTTTCTTTCAACTGCTGATTGGAAATATTTTTCTGCCTCTCTAGCATTACCGAATGAATAATGTGCCTCCCCTATGCGATAAAGACTCCAATCATCTTTCAAGTCTTCTTTTTTCATTTTTTTTCCAATAGCAAGCAGTCTAGTAAAATCGGACCTCAAATAGTATAAATGCAGTAGACTTTCCGATTGGTCATTTGACTTAGGAGCCAACTTTAAATAATGCTCTGCAGAATCAAGCATTCTGTTTTCTGACTGAAATGCTTCAAAGTATCGCAGGTAAGATTTTCCTCTTAACAAATTGTCCTTTGATTCAGGATTTGTGATATTGGCAAGTCCTATAAATTTTTCTATTTGATTTTTTTCATTTTCTGGAATGGGTTTGCGAATGAAATGATCGTGAATCGTAACATGAGGAATATCAATGCTTCCTGTTTCAGGCATGTGGCAACCAGAACAATTGTCATTTTTTTCTTGTCTTTCATTGATTGGAAGTGTGCACAAGGTTTGCTTCTCCTCCAATGAGGAATGGCAATTTTTACAAGCAGAATTGAATTTGGCCATGGGCGTTTCCTTAACGCTCACATGGGGATTGTGGCAAGAGATGCAAGTCATGTCTGACATTTTATAACATTGGCTCATTGCAGTTCTATCAGCATGAGAAGCCATGATAAAACTGGTTTGATGCCCATCAAATTTTGGAAGGAAAACATCCATCACTTCAGAAATGTGTTTACCTGGTTGAAAATCTTCGAAACCCTTGCCATCTTTTAGAATTGCTACACCCTGAGCGTGACAACGTTGACAAACACTCATTTGCAATTCCTTGCTCAGTTTCCCTGGATTGACGATTGAATAGTCGATGTATTTAGAAGTATCAATTACTTCACCGGCGATTTTCCTTTTTATGTGTTCCTCTCCAGGGCCATGGCAACGCTCACAACCAATTCCCAAGGGAACTGAGGTGAATTTATTTTCTGATTCCTCTACAAACTCAGGATAGCTGTTGTGACAGGTCATGCATTCTTTCCCAATGATTCTATTTAGGCGATTGGCCAGAGGGCTGTCAAAACCGGGAGCGAGGTCCCAAAATCCTTTTTGCGTATAAAAGGTAATGGGAGCTTGAGACAAATAACCATTGTCGTCGATGATGTGAGAATTGGTGTGCTGCCCAGAACCGATGATGTATTTGATGTGCATTTCACGCTGATGCAAAGTGTCAAGCTGATTGGTTTTGCTCAAACGAAATTCTTTGACAAACATGGAATCGTTTCTCCAAACAGGTTGATAATTCAAATCATTGATGCTGTCTCGGATAAGCAAATGGTCTGGATAGGTCCCAGCACTTTTTTCCTTCGTGGCAAAATGAAAGGACTCTCCCATTCCTGTTCGAGCAAAGCTTTTAAAAATCTCTTGATGGCAGGTACCACAAGCCTCTGATCCAACATAATTTACGTCTGCTTGCCAATTTAAATACTCCCCTTCTTTTTGGCCTGCATCTTCAGTCTTGCAATAGCTTAAACAGGTCAATAGAATGATGATGGTAAAGATGTAAAGTTTAGGCCAGCCCAATTATTATTTTTTAGGATTTATGTTTTGCGCACTTTGAATTGTGAATATACCAATTACAAGCGAATAGAACCAACAGAAACCATACAATTATCGTACTCAGCTTGTCTTTTTGTTCTTCTTTTTGTTCTTCTTTTTGTTCCTCTTTTTGTTCCTCTTTTTATTCATCTATATATTCCTTGAGTGGATTATTTATTTTCTTTTGTAAAATTCTTATCCGATTCCAAACTTCCTCCTCCGCTAAGTGCTTCCAAACTCCAGTAAGTAGTCGATTAAACCTAGCATCTTTAATCGCCAATTCTTCAATTAGATTGATGTATTCCGGGCCGTGTTTGCTTATAAAATGCTCCAAAGGTCCAGCTGCAATGTGGCCTAACATTTCATCCGAATCAGCCAATTCAAAAGCATGCAAAATGAATTTCCAATTGTCTTTTGCAGAACCCATAAAGTTTAACATTACAATACGCTGTCCGATCTCTCCTTGATCTGAATTGCTCATTGCATGCAGCCAATTAGCAGCAAACTGATTCCATTCATTCGCTGTATAGTTTTGATAATCCATTTTAAGTGATTTATAGGCCATTTAAACAAGTCTAGATCTTTTAGGCGCCTAGTTTAAATAATATTTCATCAAAAAACAATTGCTTGTTCCGATAAAAATAGTAAGCTAGGATCACTCCCAAAGTATCTGCTATTCCATCATAAATATCCATCCCTCTTCCAGGTATAAACTGTTGAAAAACCTCAGTAAACAATCCGAACAGAATTGCTAAAAACAGCACTTCAATCAATTTTTCGTTCTTTTGATACTTGTAGCAAAGATTTAATGATAAAAACAAAAAGATGGTGAAATGAGCTACTTTATCTAAATAATTTCCTGCAATTTTCCCATTCCCTGGGCTCAGCGTTGCAATTAAAATGATTATCACACTCACCAAAACAAGTCTGTTTCTCCTTATTTTTTTTTCTATCAAACTTTTTAATTTACCTTGCAATTTACCTTGCATTTAGCTTCCTATAAATTTTTGGATTACAAACCTGTTAATCTACTTAATAGATGCTACTATTTAATATTAATGGTCAGCTTTTTTAGTTCTCCTGCATCAATCTTACCATTTAAGTTGCGGTCTATTAGAAAGGCTATATAAAATTCAGTTAAATCGGCATCAGTCATTTTGATCTCCTTGTTGTCATAATACAATCCAAGTATTTCAAATTCTAGCTTCTGAAATTCGCCAGATTCCTCAATAAGATTTAATCTTTTGCTGTAAGAATTTTCATACATTGTATAATGATGTGCATTGTTGTTGAAAACCAGTCTTTCATATTTTCCACTCCTACTTGGAGCCATGCCTGTGCCTGGAGCAAAGCAGGCCAAATCGGACTTTAACATTCCAAGTTCAATTTTATCCAGCTCACTTTTTTCCAAAAATGCAGCAATCTGAGCAGAATAAAATTCTTTGTTTTCAGCATTGTATCGTTTGTTATAAAATCTGATAGAGAAATTTTCCTTGGAAACTTGTACCGTTTGATTTAAGTCAGACAACAAGATTTGCCTGCCATTTTGAAACAGAAAAACCTGCTCAGGTGATCTTTGATTTTTGTTGGCTACATTTTTTGAAGACTTACAGGATTGTAATGATGAGGCAACAATTAAGAAAAAGCAAAGGAATTGATAGGCTTTCATTTGTTTAAAATTTCGAACAAGGATTTGAATAGTTTATAACAAATGTAGCGCATTTCACTTTTCTAAAAGAAGAATTTCATGGGATATTTATTTGACACTAAAAACAAAACATTTGCTTCATTTCTTTCCAAGCCTGAATTTTCAATGTTATTCAGTTTGTATGTTTATTGAATTTGCTTTTCAGGCTTATGAAACGCTCAAAAAAATTACACAGATTCAAAAGTCATTCTTCTGTTTTTCCTTTGAGACAAAGGAAACAGGATTGTAACAGTAACTCCTATGGTCTGATTTGATTCAAGGGAAATTTGTCCATTGTGAAATTCGACGATCCGTTTGCAGATAGACAATCCCAATCCTGTACCTTCAAACTTTGATCGAGCATGTAATCTACGAAATGGCTCAAACACGTACTCTTTGTATTCATCAGGTATTCCAATTCCATTGTCCTTAATTTTGATGACGAAATATTCTCTTTGAGTTTGGCAACTAATTAAAATAGTAGGACGATCAGACTCATTGTATTGAATGGCATTTTCCAATAAGTTATTGAACAGCAAAGACAACAGTACTTTATTTCCAGTCAATGTTGGCAAATTTTCATATTGTAAAATGACCTTGTTACTTTGAAACAATTGGATGCGAGATTCACGAAATGTTGATACGACATCAACAATTGCTACTTTTTCCATTTGTATTTGATCTTGGTCCAATTTTGAAAAGGTCAAGATTGAATCAATCATCTTTGACAATCTTTTAGCGGAATCCCAAATAAAATCTACAAATTTAACTTCGTCCTTAGAGTATTTATCGGAGAAGGAATTCTTTAAGAGTCCTGCAAATCCCTCAATGGTTTTTACGGGTTCTTTTAGATCGTGCGAGGTTATGTAAGCAAAGCGTTGCAACTCTTCATTCTTCAATTTCAACTCTTTCAGAAGTTTGGTTTGTTGTTGACCAAATTCATTGATGCTTCGCTGGTAAAAACTCACGATGAATCTAACAACAAAAATTGAAGCGACTGTTAAAACCGTATCTCCCAAAATATACCGAGAATCGTATTGTGAAATGCCAAAATGATATATTAAGAAAGATGATAAAATTGCTAAGAAAAGAATAAAGAAAAATGAAAATAGTCTGATTCGATCTTGATCTTCGTATTGTATAAAAGCCAATAGTGTACAGAGTATGAAAATCTTAGATTCACCGCTATTTCCACCATCTGATATTATTATCAAGCAAACCAAAATCGGAAAGGATAATGAGGCTAAACTTCTGGCAAGACCAATTCGATTTTTATGATGCAAAAAGAAGATTAAAAAGGAGAAAAGAACTGTTGCAATATTAATAACTAAAAACTTGCTAATACCAAAGCATATAAAATTATAGAAAAATAGAAACGCAGCAGTACAAAGAACAATTCCAAAAATTTGGTTAAGCAACTTGACTTTAAATATTTCCCGATCTGAAGTCAAGGTCTCCAGTCCAATAGAACTTATCTTGTTTAATATAGATTGTATTTTTGACAAAATAAAAATCAATTTGCTATCGTAAAGAATTCACCCATAAAAACCCTAATTCATGGATTGAATGAGAGGCTGAATAGTTATAGTATTACATCGAACTTACATCGAACTTAAATCGAATAAGAAAACATCCGTTTATTGGAGGATTCACTTCCGGCATGCGGTACAGATATATTCAGTTTCAACTGTGAAGAGGTGGAAAACAAAACTGGGAAAATTTAGTCTTTATGAAATCTTATTGCTTATTTCTCCTTTTCGTAAAATTGGAAGTCCTAGCCGATTTACTGAATATAATTACGGTTTTAAATAGTATATGTTGTCAATTGACAAGGGCATAAAAAGAAGGTCGAAGCTTTGATCTATATTTAACATTTTTTTGATTCTTGAAATAAACTGATCACAGGATCCATCTCGACATCTTCAGATTTTCTAAGCCTCGGTAATTTCATCTTGTTAGAAGTCAAAATTGATGACTATTAGTAAGTTATATTAGAAAGTCTCCAAAATTGATTAATGGATCTGGAAATATTCCTACCTTAATTATTAAATTTATTTTACAGAATTATGGAAGAACTTTTTGACTATTTTGAACAATTTCAAAAGCTCTCTGAAATTGAAAAAGAGGCAATTAGAACAATTTGTTCCATAAAGAAGGTGGATAAGTCATCGCTTATTGAAGAAATTGGAAGCACTTCCAAAACGATCTATTTCATAAAATCGGGTTTGGTAAGAATCTATTATTACAAGGATGGTATAGAGGTTACAGAATTTTTTGCTTTATCTGGTAATCTTGTGGCAAGAGTTCAAAGTTTGCTGACACAAAAGCCTTCTGCAAAAGCCATTCATATGCTTGAAGCTGGAACGGTGATAGCCATCAATGCGACTAAATTTTTCAAACTCTTTGATACATTTCCAACTATTGAAAGACTGTATCGAATGATGCTTGAAGTTGCATATTTAGAGGTCGTTGAACGATTGCAAAGTATCCAATTTCATTCAGCCAAAGAACGATATGCAGCTTTGATGAACAATCATGAGCTTATTCAAAAAGTACCGCTCAAATTTATCGCTTCTTATCTTGGAATTACTCAAGTTTCTTTGAGTAGAATCCGAGCAAATCATTCCAAAACAAATCCTCTGAACCCTCAATAAAAGCGGGCTTTCTGTCCCCACTGGATTTTTCTATAATTTATCATTTGTTAAAGGATTCCTTCTTTTGTTGCGATACATTTGTTCTTTTTTTATAAAACAAATCTCGAAATGGCGACTTTAAAAGAACGAATCCACATTAAAAGGTTGATTTTTGCTGGAGTACTTCTATTTTTTTTCGGTTTATTAAATGGCATGGCGATTCCTTATTTCACAAATCCCAAACTGGGCTTATCGGCCCATCTGTCTGCTATGCAACATGGATTTGTTTTAATCCTTTTTGGCTTGATCTGGAGTCGATTGGAACTTTCTGGTAAAAGCTTATTATGGTGTTATCGCTTTAGCGTTTACAGTATGTATGGAATTTGGATAGGCTTGGTTTTGGGAGCAGCCTGGGGTACAATCTCAGGAACACCAATGGCGGGCGCCGGCTTTGGAACGACACAAGGCAAAGAATCCATCGTCAACTTTTTTTTAAATTCAGGAGCTTTAACAATAGTGATTGCTACGATTCAAATTTTATATGGATTGGTAAAGAAAAAATAAAAGGCCATTAAGACGAACTTTTATAAATCAATATTCCTCAATCATTTTATGCTGCAATCATTGTGAAATGAATGGTCTAAATTAATCTAAGTTTTATAAAGAAATTTTGAATCCCTATTTAAATGTCTTCAACAAAATCTGAAAACACTTTTTTATGCAATTCAATATCCATCATTGGGGAAAGTGCTACTCGAACAATGTAATCTTTGTCTCCTTCTCGGGTCGTCCCTTGCGTAGAGGTTGCCGGTATGGTCCAATAGCATCCTTTTAACTGACCATAGCTCACACAATTTTTACTTTCGTTGGGGATTTCTTTGATCATTAAATTGATTAATTTGTAATTCAACATTCTTCGATAAGACTCCTTTTCTTCGGCTGTATTGCCTTTGCTTGGAAGATCCAGTGAGAACACAGATGGCGTGAATCCTTTTTCTGCCAATTCTTCTGAAACAAAATTGATTTTCGCTGTTGGCAAAGTTTGCTTGATGAGGTTTACAAATGCTCGTGTATTTTGATAAGCATCCTGAATTCTTTGATTCATTGAAGGTAATTGCTGCGCCAATACTTCCAATTGCAGGTTTGTAGCTTCGTTATCGCAAATTCGTAGATGCATTTCTATTTTTTCAATCAATGCTTCAGCTTTTTTATTTGCCAAACAGAATCCAGCATTGCACAGTCCGCCGCTTGGAAATTTCGATCCACTTATGTATGAAATGGTTCTCACGGTGGAGAGGATGCCATCGTCTTCTAAAAATTGTACATTGGGACAAAAGGTTTGATCCAAAATAAAAACTGGATCGATCGCCATTTCACCATTTCCAGTTTTGCGCTCTTTACTCAGAACTGCTTTTAATTGGATAAGATCAGGAACTTCAACTCTAGGGTTGGTTGGAATTTCAGCAATGATGTAAGGGATTGCATCTTTATTTGCAATTTTATCTAAAACGATGTCAAGGCTTTGAACCATATCGTTGTCACCATCCACAGGTAAATCCATCACTTCAACATTATCGATGCAAGCAGCAACTCTTCTGGCTTGATCGTTTGTTCCACCATAACAATTTGGTGGAACAATAATTTTGATGGCCTTTCCTTTGTATTTTTCAAGCGCATCGTGAATCAGCCCCATTGAAATCGCATATTGGATGGACAATCCACTTGACCCAATTAGGACCTTGGTATTGGTTCCTGCAATGTCATTCATTGAATCTAAGACAAATGTTTTATTGGTCTCCGCATTGCCATTCCCATTATCAGCAGAGGATTGTTCAAGCAGCATCTTTAAGGCAGCAAGACAATCTGCTGGAGTCATTGCTATTGTCTCTCTCCTTCGCACATGTTGAATTTCTGAGACATAACTTTCGTTTTGTTCCCCATTGACTACAACAATGCTTCCTAGCTGTTCATGTATGTTGATAAAAAAGTCAACATTCGAAGATAGATCAATGGTGCCAATTTCTCTTGGCTGTGAAATAAAAATGGTGGTATTGTTAGATTGTGGAATGTCTTCTACTTTGTCGACTTTCTTTGCATCAAATTTATATGCATAGATCTGGTTTAAAATTTCAAGATCAAAAAAGGCTGGTAATTCGCCGGTATAATATATTTCACTACTCTTATTTTCCAGTAAATTTTTTCTAAGAATTGCCAAAACAGCAATGGTCTTAGAAGAAAAACTTATTACATTTTCAGATTTTAAATCATTCAATTTGGCAATGACCCATTCTAATATACAAGACAATGGATGACCCAATCGAATATAATCGAAAGCAGTAGGTAAATCATTGAGAACCAATGATTCAGACTTGTTGTTTTCATACAAGATTTCAAACTGTTCCAAAAATTGAACTTTGGCCAATTCTTCCTCATAAATATCCAGTCGATGAGTTGTCAGTCGCAACCAATCTGTTGGTATATTTTCTAATACGTCTTTTATATAATTTAGCATTTTATTGCCTTCCATAATTTTCTCCTTTATAGGCTGCGAATTTACACTAATTAGATTCATTTTAATAGCCTTACAAGACGTTTTGTTGGATTAGAACTTAGAAACCTGAGTTCGATTTTCAAAAAATTGATATTCAATTAATTATAAAATCCACGCCTCTGGATTAAGTGAAATTCCGGACATTTATCACAGCGCAGGCTGTAGCTTGCCACGAACTGGTCTAAAAATTGTGTAAGCCAGCGGACTGGGGGATAATCGCTGGGCAAGCTGGAGCTTGCTGCGAATTGGACAGATGGTGCGTGATTGTTATGGAATTAATTAAATGCTCAAAACTTATTTCACTTATTTCACTAATTTCACCAAATGAGCTCAAAGACAAATCCGGAGATAGTTATTCAGGGAGCGAGAACAAACAACCTGAAGAACATTTCATTGCGCATTCCACACAACAAATTTATAGTAGTGACTGGGATATCGGGTTCGGGAAAATCTAGCCTTGTATTTGAGAACATTGCCAAAGAAGGGCAACGCAGATATTTTGAGACACTTCCCTCTTTTGCCCGACAATTTATGGGTAAATTGAATCGTCCAGATGTTGATAAAATAGAAGGACTTTCACCAGTAATTGCAATTGGACAGCGTACAACAGGAATGCATGCGCGTTCCACGGTTGGAACCCTGTCAGACATCTATGATTTGTTGCGCTTGTTGTATGCTAGGACAGGAAAGACTGATAAAAACATTGAGCTTTCTCGTGCACTCTTTTCTTTCAATTCAGAAATTGGCAAATGCAAGATTTGTAATGGAATAGGGAAACAGGAAAAAATAGACCTTGAGCGACTAATCGTTTTTCCAGACAAGTCGATTCGAGAAGGTGCATTAGCCCCCACATTACCAAATGGTTACATCATGTACTCTCAAGTAACCATTGACGTCCTGAATCAAGTTTGCGAAGCGGAGGGATTCAATGTTGACATTCCTTGGAATGAATTAACAGACCAACAGCGCGAGGTCATTTTGCATGGAAGTGATAAGATCAAAGTCCCCTTTGGGAAACACAGTCTTGAATCTCGTTTGAAGTGGACTGGGATTAAGGCAAAGCCCAGAGAAGAGGGATACTACAAAGGAATGATTCCCATTATGTCCGACATTCTTAGAAGAGATCGAAATGCCAATATACTCAGATACGTGCATGCTGTAACTTGCCAGAATTGCATGGGAACTCGATTGAACAATAATGCTTTGAGCGTTAAAGTCCAAGGAAAATCAATAGCGGAAATAGTGAGCTTCGAATTGAATGAACTTAAAGCATGGATTCAATCGAATAGTTGGGAAAGCAATCGGGAAGTTGTTGCGAATGAAATCATCCGAAAAATAGAAGCACAAGTTGATCTATTGGAAGATTTGGGATTGGGTCATTTGACCTTGGATCGTTCCTCAAAATCACTTCGTGCAAGTGAGATTCAACGCATTCGAATAGCCAATCAAATTCAGGTTCCATTAAGCGATGTGCTTTATATTTTTGATGAACCTTCCATCGGCTTACATCGCGAAGAGAACGAAAGATTGATTCATCATTTTAAACAACTTGTAAAAAAAGGCAACACAGTTATTGTTGTTGAGCATGATCTTGATACCATCACCAGTGCCGATCACCTAATAGAGATTGGACCAGCAGCTGGACTGCAAGGAGGGCAAGTCATCTTTAACGGTCAATTTTCGGAGTTTTCACAAAAGGACGATTTGCAAAAAACCAGTCCAACTTACCGAGCGATTAAAAGTTCATCCGCAAAGCAAAAGGTGATGGACCAAAAGCAAAGGGCTATATCTTATCCAGAGCCAAGGGCTAAAGACCAAAAGCCAACAGCCTTAATACTAAATGGTTGCCATGAAAGAAATCTAAAAAACGTTGATGTTGAATTTCAGCTTGGTAAACTCAATGTTGTCAGTGGCAAATCAGGTGTCGGAAAATCTAGCTTAGTCAAGGGGGCTCTAATCAAAACAGTGAAGCAGCAATTGGGCATCAAGGTGGACGAACCTGCCAAAGTGATGAGCCATGAAAACATTGATTCCCTCAACAAGTTGATTTTTATAGATCATTCTCCGATAGGAAAAACTCCACGAAGCAATCCTGCGACTTATTTAGGATTGTCCGATCACATCAGAGATATTTTTGCCAGCTTGCCAGAATCAAAATCTCAAAAATTTACCAAATCTAGATTTTCATTCAACAACAAAGGGGGACGATGCGAAACCTGTCAAGGTGCTGGTAAAACACAAATCGGCATGCACTTTTTAGGCAATGTGGACTTGTTGTGTGGCACCTGCAAAGGGGATCGATTTAATGAAGCAACCCTTTTGATAAAATACAATGGACTGTCCATCGCGGATGTTTACAAATTATCCATCAATGATGCCTTGATATTTTTTAAAGATCAAAGAAAAGTATTATCAGGACTTCAAATATTACAAGACATTGGACTCGGTTATTTAAAACTCGGACAATCCTCGACAACACTTTCCGGAGGAGAAGCACAGCGCATCAAAATTGCCAATCAGCTGCAGAAAAAAGACAATGGGGCAACCTTGTATGTCATCATTGAACCGAGTATTGGACTGCACCAAGATGACATTCACACGCTGCTCCAATTGTTCGAGAGCATTCGACAGAAAGGGAATACAATTGTTTGCATCGAACAAAATGAAACGATTATTGATTGGAGCGATTGGCACATTGAACTTGGACCAAAGAGTGGAAAAGACGGAGGCGAAATTGCTTACCAAGGCATTCCAAGAGCGCCTAAAAAAGACCAGAAAAGTAAAGCTGAAAAAGACCAGCTAGATTCTGTTGTTAAGAATGAAATTTCATTGAATGGTGTAAGGACTCATGGGCTTAAAAACATTGATGTTCGCATTCCGAAAAATCAATTGACAGTCGTCACTGGAATTTCGGGAAGTGGAAAATCCTCCTTGGTATATGACACGCTGTTTGCTGAATCCAATGCCCGCTTTACTGAGTCTTTGTCTACCTACAACCGAAGTTTTTTAAAACAAAATAGTGCGGCAAAGATAACTTCTTACTCAGGTTTAGGACCTGCCATTGGAATCAACAGAAAAGGAGGAAGTTCTTCGAAGCGATCGACGGTCGGGACTTTGTCAGGAGTCTATGATGCATTTAGATTGTTGTATTCGAGGATTGCTCAGCAAGAAGGCAAGTCCTATACGGCGCAACACTTCTCTTTCAATCATCATTTAGGTGCTTGCCCAGAATGTGAAGGCCTTGGTATGAAACTTAAATGTGATCCAGAAGAATTGATTGTTTCTCCAGAGAAATCTATCTTGGAAGGGGCTATTTCATTGAATAAGGCCATTGCTTATTATGCCGATGTCAATGGTCAATTTATAGCAACGCTCAGGGAAGCAGCAAAACAAAAGAATTGGAATCTCCATCGTCCATGGCTGCAGTTGGATGATGAAATAAAAAAAGGAATTCTTTATGGAACAGGCGATGAGACCTTCGATGTTACCTGGGAGTTTAATACCAAATCAAGAACTGGAACACAATCATTGTCGGCACAATGGCTTGGACTTTGTAATTATATTGATGATGAATTTCAACGAAAACGCCACAACAAAAACATCAAAGTTCTGGAAGAGTTATTACATGATGAATTGTGTTCAACCTGCGGCGGAAGCCGATTGAAGTCGGAATTACTGAGCACGAAATTTCTTGGCAAAAACATTCACGAACTTTCAAAATTGAGCATTGCTTCTTGTCTAGAATTGATTGCCCCTTTGGCTCATAATGATGATCCTAAAATGGATCCGATTATTTCAGCAATAAGTAAAGTTGTTTTACCAGCGGTCACGGAACCATTGAAGACGATTGTCGATCTTGGATTGGGTTATTTAAACTTGGACAGAGCTGTGAGCAGCCTTTCAGGAGGAGAAAAGCAACGTGTTACACTAGCTGGTCAATTGTCGACACACCTTTTCGGAGTTACCTATGTTTTAGATGAACCAACAATCGGACTGGATACAGAACAAGTTGCCATTTTATCGAAAACATTGAAAAAGATTGTAGACAATGGTAATACAGTAGTGGTGGTTGAGCATGATCTGTCATTCATCCAAAGTGCTGATTACTTGATTGAAATGGGTCCCGGAGCTGGTGGCTTGGGTGGTAAAGTGATCTTTCAAGGAAAAGTCAGCGATGTAGACAAAGTAAAAAACTCCATTACCCACAAAATGTTTCAAGACGAACGAATGACTACTGTTAAGAAACAAAGACAACAGGGAAATCCCTTTGGTTTGAAAAGGGCATGCGCCAATAATTTGAAGGACATTGATGCAACTTTTCATTCCCAGCAGCTCATTGCTGTCAAAGGAGTATCGGGAAGCGGAAAATCAAGTTTAATCAAAGATGTATTGTATAAATCTTGGGCAAAAGGTCGGCCAGTAAATTGCACTTCCACATTTGGATTGGAGCAATTTGAAGAAGTTTTACTTATTGATCAGGAAGTGCTAAAACAAAACAGATTGAGTACTCCCCTATCCTATACTGGAATTATTGAACAGGTAAAAGCCCTTTTCTCTAAAACTGAATTTGCAAAAGAAAACGGTCTAAAGAAAGCTGATTTTTCCTATCAAAGCAAAAATGGAAAGTGTCCCACTTGTGCTGGTCATGGAAAGCTAAAAACAAGCATGGATTTCATGAGCGATATTTGGCTGAGTTGTGATTCCTGCAAAGGATTGCGTTACAATGACAAAATTCTGGCATGTAAATTTAAAGAGCGTTCTATGGGTGAAATATTGAGCCTGACTGTTCAAGAAGGAATGGACTTTTTCGATACTGAGGCCATCGCAAAAAACTTGGACATTTTGAATCAAGTGGGATTGGGACATTTACTTTTAGGCCAACCAGGAAACACCTTGTCTGGTGGAGAAGCTCAACGCTTGAAACTTGCAAAATCAATGCTGCAAAAAAGAACGGGCAGCAGCTTGTTCCTTTTCGACGAACCAAGTACGGGGCTTCATTATTTTGACATTTTAAAATTAATCAAGGTTTTCCAATCGATCGTTGATCGTGGTGACACCTTACTTTTTATTGAACACAATAGCTTCTTGATCGAATCTGCAGATCAAGTAATTACGCTTGGGCCAGGTAGTGGGGAAAGCGGAGGATTAATAATTCCATAATTAGCCATTGGCATCTAAATGCTCAACAATTTTAGCTCTGGCAATCAAAAATTCTTTTGCAATACTTATCCTTTTATAGCCCATTTGTTTACTTAATTCTCTAGAGGCATGATTCTCTGGGTGTGTCTCTGTTTTTATTTTTTCCATTCCAGGAAAATCTGCCACTAACTTTTTATACATTGCTGCCTTTAGCCACTTACTCAATCCTCGTCCTCTATACCTTTCCATTACGCCTGTCAAATTTTGATGTATTTTTTGTGCTTGATGGCGTTTAAGGGAAACATGAGTTTGGGCGATTATCTGATTCGATTCATTAAAGATCAAATAATAATAAAGACAATAGTCTTTCACTTTGAATGTTTCCTGTCTAGATTTAATACTTGCTGCTGTAACCTTCGTCTCTTCGATGAATGAATTTGCAGGCATATCTTTATTCAATTGTGTAAACAATGCAGCAAATTCATCTAATAAATCATCTGGAATTTCATCATAAAATGCAATCCTTAAATTCGGAAATTTAGCGGCTGCCTCATCGAACCAAGCATCAATTTTTTCCAGATTGGCCTCTTTGACATTAAATTCATATAACTCAGAAATAGAACCAATTTTAGCATCGTACAAATCCTCCACATAATCATTCGTTCCATTTTTAGAACGTGAAGCCAAATACTTAGATGCTTCATCAAAGTCTATAAAGTCCTTAAATATTTTCTCTAATAAATCAGGCTCGAAATATCTATCATCCATGTCATATCTCAAATAGGTATAACGTTTCGCTAAATCATCTTTAAATATGACAGAAAATTTAAAGATGCCTTTCTCTTGTCCATTTTTCCATACCATATAAGTATACTCGCCGAGCTCTTTGACTGACTTAAAAACAATCAACTTTAACTCTTCCCATGAGTCAAAAGACATTGGCTCTTTATTCAAGGCAAAACACTTGGTTTGAAAATCGAAATAGCGCTTCCAATCCTCCTCTGTATAAGTCAAGTGATCTACTTTTTCTGTACGGTAATTATTTTTCATCTTGTACGTTTTAGGTTAAAATACGCCACAAATATAACAATTTAATCAGCAAGTCAACTAGCCTAGCAAAATTGAGGGCTGCTTTGAATAAGACCTTATTTTTTTTAAAAAACTTCTAATAATTCCTTTTTGCTTTGAAGAAACCTGTGGCAAAGTTTCTAGATAGATTTTCATTTTCAACAAAAAAAACTTTATGAATTAATGTTACTTTTGTTCAATATTATTATTTTTTAAACAGATTGCTCCTCATGAATTCAAACTTCAGAGAATACCTTTTAAAAACGACCAAGTCTTCAGCTTGTTTGGAACTTGAAGTCATTCAAGCATTGTGGAGTGGTTATGGTAAAATCTCTCGCTACCAATTGATGGATTCAAGCTTTGAGACGGTTGTGGTTAAATTCATAGCGCTCAATCAATCTAGCGAACATCCAAGAGGTTGGGATTCACAATTCGGTCACAATAGAAAGGTAAAATCTTACGAAGTCGAAACGCATTGGTACGAAAAATGGGCTCAACTTTGTACAGATAAATGTACTGTTCCAAGCTTTCTTGGTTCCTATTCTGAAACAAAAGATCAGTGGATCATTTTGGAAGATTTAAATAAAAATTTCCCATTAAGAAAGTATCAACTAGCGTTTTCAGAGGTTAAGGTTTGCTTGAAATGGCTAGCAAATTTTCATGCAACCTTCTTAAGGAAAGCACCGACAGGTCTGTGGGAAGTTGGCACCTATTGGCATTTGGAAACTCGACCAGATGAATTAAAAAAAATCGAACACAAAGCATTGAAATCAAAGGCACATTTGATTGATAAGGTTTTAAACCAATGCCAGTATCAGACCATTGTTCATGGCGATGCTAAACTCGCTAATTTTTGCTTTTCAGAAGATGGCAAAAGTGTCGCAGCAGTAGATTTTCAATATGTTGGCGGTGGTTGCGGAATGAAAGATGTTGCCTACTTTTTGGGCTCTTGTCTTTCAAGTTCTGAATGTGAAATGTATGAACAAGAGTTGTTGAATTTCTATTTTACAGCATTCAAAAAAGCATTGCAATCTTCAACAATCAATGTTGACTTGGAGGCATTGGAAAAGGAATGGAGGAGGCTCTACCCTATTGCCTGTACAGACTTTACTCGATTTTTATTGGGCTGGATGCCAAGCCATCAAAAAGTAAATGACTACCATCTTGGATTGATGAATTTGACATTGGACAGTTTGTAAAATGAACGGCTTTAGAGATGACTTGAGTGCTAGACAAATCATGGCTTTCCTTTCGTGTTTTCACCAAAGGACCTGCTGAACTTTTATAAAACGAAGCAAAAATGATTAATTTAAGAGGCATAATTAATTAAACAATGCCCTTTTGGTCATAAGACCATAGCCCAAGCATAAAATATAATGTTCATCAAAACAAACCACCACGAACCACGATCCACGATCCATCCGTCATCTTGGGCTTGACCCAAGATCACGCGAACCACCGGGCTGGCGTTCCACTGGGCTGGCACACCACTGGGCTGGCACACCAGTCACGCGAACCACCTGCTACAAACCACCACGAACCGCGAACCACGATCCATCCGTCATCTTGGGCTTGACCCAGGTTTGTTAAGTTCTAAAAAATAGAATTATCTTAGATTAGTTAAATTCTAAAATAATGAACTACTCCCTTACTAGTTTTTTACAAACCGTTGAAGATTTTAGACGGCCCC
>CALBCY010000276.1 GCA_937927195.1 uncultured Chitinophagales bacterium | reverse complement strand
CTGTCCATCCACCACAGTCTGGACTCGAAGACATTTGAATGATTACACAGGCATAGGTCGGGGTTGTAAAGACAAGTTCAGCGCCCCCACCCTCCTGGCCACAACCATCATCATCGAAAGCTATCAAATTTCCATTTAAATCAAAAACCTCCAATTGAATATCAAAAGAATTGACCAAATTGCAAGTGGTGACTATGTAATCTTCTTCTGCTAGAAATCCACAAACCTGATAAGATTGAACATCAGTTGAAAAAGTAAGGACAGTATTGGGATAGGAGTAAGTTTCATTTCCAGTCGGAGCAACGAAAGGGCATTGACCGTTTAAGCTCAACTCAAAAATTAAAACAACTAATATAGACAACTTCAATAGGGGTGAAAACTTCATTAAAATAAAACAGAAAAAGCCTGCCTTTGTTTATCATTTGGCCCATGTAATTTAGTTGGATATATGACAGTACGGTCAGTTAAAACATGTGGTTTGTCTTAGAATTATTCTTTTTATCAAAAAAGCTCTTTGAGTTTTTTGATGAAATTATGTATGGAATGTAAAATAGCTAATGGCAGGACTTGCAATTTGGTTGCTTGGAAATTAAAGGCAGAAGGCGGATTTGAAATGGTTTAAGATAACTTAAACTACAAAATGAAAAATAAGGCGAGTTTTTTCATGGAAGTGATCGAACAAAATTTTCAGATAAACTAGTCAATTAAAAATTGACAAAACACTAAAATTTAAACTTTGAATAAAAGAAAAATCCCGGTCCAACCCATTCGGCCTTCCGGGACTTTTTTAAATACGCTATGGTTCAAAATTAATTGAATTCTTAGTTGATGAATGTTGAAATAATAAATTATTCAAACATTACTTAGTCAGGATTGTTGTGCAAGTATGAATTGCCTTCATCCTTTTTGAAACGCAATTGTCCGCCGTCGTCGTCAATTTCTAATGTCACATTTGACAATTGCTCTTTCCTATTATCCGGTAATGTATCCAGTTGAAGGTCTTTCCTTCTTTTGAATGCCGGTTCTCTTTCTAGTTCGTTGATATGACCACTCAATTTGCTCAATCTCTCTTTACGTCTTCTTAGAAATTCTTTGAATTTCATATCATCTTGATCTGAAATTTCAGTATCAATTTCTTCTCTTTCAACTTCATTGAATTGAATGTTATCTTCTTTTACTAAGTCTGTATTTTTTTCAATGACTTCTTCAGGTTCGCTGTACAATGAAATTTCTTTAATTTCAGACTTTTGAATGATTTCAGATTTTTCTACAATCACTGATTTAGGTTCTTCTATTACAGGAGCAGGCGCATCATTTACCAAAGGAATTTCCGTTATTTCTGGAGCAGCCTCTACCACTGGGCTTTGGACCTGAGTTATTGGAGCCTGAACGATTGTCTTGCTTTCTTCAACCGATTCCTCTCCCCAATCTTCTCCGATGTTGATCACAGTTCTGGAAGTGCTTCCACTTGCCATACCCAAAGGTTGATTTCTGTTAAAGCCTGTAGCCAAAACAGTAATGCTAATTTCATCTTCCAAAGCATCGTCTTTACAGACTCCCAAAATCACGTTGGGATTGTTTCCTGCTTCTTGTTGAACATAGGTTGAAATATCTTCCAACTCTTTTGCCAAAGCTTCTTTCGCTCCAAATCTGATATTGATCAATACGTGCTTAGCACCAGTAATTTTGTTATCATTTAACAGTGGAGAAGCCAATGCTTCCATAACTGCTCTTTTCGCTCTGTCATCACCTGAAGCAATGGCTGCGCCCATAATGGCAACACCACTGTCTCTCATCACTGCTTCAACATCGGCAAAATCGACATTGACTATTCCAGTAACTGTAATTATCTCAGCGATACTTTTTGCTGCAGTCACCAATACGCCATCCGCATTTTTGAAAGCTTCTGTAATTGGTGATTCTGAATACATTTCCAATACTTTGTCATTGGAAATCACAATAAGTGTATCTACATATTGTCTCATTTCTTCGATACCGCGGCGAGCATTTTCATCTCTCATTCCGCCTTCAAAGCTAAAAGGTGTTGTCACGATACCAACAGATAAGATACCCATTTCACGAGCTAGTTTTGCGACCATTGGTCCACCACCAGTTCCAGTTCCACCACCCATTCCGCATGTTATAAACAACATTTGAGTGTCTTCTCCAATTTGTCCGCGAATCTCTTCCAAAGACTCATTGGTGGCTTGCTTTCCACGTTCAGGATTTGCACCTGCACCACGGCCCTGAGTAGAGTCTGGTCCTAATTGTACTTGATTTGGAACAGGACTTGCATTTAGCACTTGAAGGTCAGTGTTACAAATAACGAAGCTAACACCGACGATGCCTTGGTTGTACATATGGTTGACTGCATTGCAGCCACCTCCACCAACTCCTATCACCTTGATAATCGCGGGTTGTTCCTTTGGCATATTAAATTGTATAATGTCCATTTCTATTGCTTTAATTGTTTTTCTAAAATGTGTTTGTTTTCTAATTAATACTCCTCATCAAATTTCCCTAAATCTGGTGAGTCGCCTTTTACATTAAATTGATCCTCAATCATTGTAATAAAGCGATCTAAAATCCCTTTCTTCTCAGGTTTTTCAGATGAGCTTGCTAAATCTGCTGGTTGCGCAACATTTACCAAATCCCTATCAAGTACATCTTCGTGAACTACTTGCTCAGGTACATCATTAATCTCATTGTTAATTGTTGTTGTTGTAACTTCTTCTTGAACATTACTATGATTCAATTCCATAGTAACAAAACCAGGATCAATTTTCTTATCTCTAAGTAGTTCAATACCCTTCAGTGCCAATCCAACTGCGGTGGCAAATTTAGGAGAATTGATTTCTTCTCTAAGGTTAACTAATCTATGGTCTACTCCACCTTTACGTGATCTTAGACCGCTTAAATATTTGCAGTGGTATTCAATGTTTTTCAACATAGACCCACCACCCGTAAGAACGATGCCCGCCCTGAGTTTATTTTCAAAATCAGATTTACGGATGTGGTGATAAACTTCTTCCAAAATTTCATCAACACGTGCATGAATAATCAAAGCGAGGTTTTTCATACTCACTTTGTGAGACTGATTGTTGCCGAATCTGTCTGGAATGGTAATAATAACATTTTCAAACTTGTCTAGAACAAGAGAAGAACCATGCTTGGTTTTAAGCAATTCGGCATCATCGCTTAGCACCTCGCAACCTTCTTCAACATCTTCAGTGATGCTGTTACCACCGAAAGGAATGACAGCAGTATGGCGAATGATTCCTTTATGGAATATGGCAATATCAGTTGTTCCACCTCCAATATCAACTAGTGCCACACCAGCATCTTTTTCCTTTTGATTAAGAACAGAAATAGAAGAGGCAATTGGTTCTAAGATCAATCCAGCTATTTCAAGGCCTGCTTGTTCAACACAGGTTCCAATATTTTCGATGGAATCTTTGTGTCCGGTAACGATTAGGAAATCGCCTTCTAAACTGGTACATCTCATACCAACCGGATTAATGATCCCTTCGTCGTTGTTGACTTTAAAAGTAACCGGTAGGACATGGATTACTTTTTCGCCGTGGGGAAGGACTATTTTATGAACCTGTTCGATCAATTCATC
Source organism: uncultured Chitinophagales bacterium (assembly GCA_937927195.1). Classification (GTDB taxonomy): domain Bacteria; phylum Bacteroidota; class Bacteroidia; order Chitinophagales; family UBA2359; genus JAHDGP01. The sequence continues at coordinate 12,239 of CALBCY010000276.1, read as the reverse complement.
TACATCTTCTGTTGTGATGAAATTGTTTATTTCTCGTGTTAAATAATTTCTGTGTTTAAAGCACTTAATGTGTTGACCAGCAATACCTACAACCACTTTGGTTATGCGCATTCCCGATTGAATTTCAGCTTTTTCTACGGCTTCCTTTATTGCTTTTACAGCGTCAGGAACATTGTGGATCACTCCACGCATCAATCCCTTTGATGCAGCAGTTCCCGAACCTAAAACATCTATTTTACCTTCCGGAGTAACACGTGCAATTAATGCACAAATTTTTGTTGTACCAATATCGAGGCTAACGATAATGTCAGAATTCGCACCTGCTCCGGGATTCCAGGTGTTCACATTCTTGTCTGTGGGAGTTGTTGAGTTGTTAATCATATTAAAATCTATTTTTTAGCTGAACAAACAATGTGGTTTTCAAATGAAAGATCGATGGACTCATAAATCTTCCAACCATTTTGGCTCAACTCATTTTTATAGAGTGCGAGAAGATTTGTGAATTTGCGTTTTAAGTTGTTGGCATCTCCCAAAATTATTTCCCAATTTCCCAATTTGGGAATTAATTTTATTTTACTATCTGATTCATAATGAATCTGTTCGATCAAAGCACTTAATATTTCATGTTGACTTATAAAAGTGGCAAGCTCAAATAATTTATTGTTTGTTTCTGTTTCAATTTTCCCAACATTTTTACCATTGTCCGAAATGTTTCCAGTTGCAATCATCACTCGTGCAGTGTAATCATCACTCTTTGGCATTTTGTATCCAGATTGGCTGATGTAATAATCTTGATTGTCCTTATCGCCAATCACTCTAACAATTGGAGTTTTGGGTTCAATTTGGATAAAAAGGCTACTGTTAAGGTCAAAAAACAAATCGGCTTCTTTCACATAAGGATGTTCATTTAGAGCCCATTCCAATTCGTGAAGATTGACATCGCCAACGGTAAAGTCAAATTGATCTTTATCGTAGTAGTGATTCAAGAACGAATTTATCTTAGCCTCAGACAAAAAACTATGTCCTGACTCATTGTCAATTTCAATTTCAACTGATTTAATAATTTGCCCTGAGTGGTCACTCAAAGCTGTACCCATTAGAAATATAAAAGCCATTCCAAAAAAGAACCACAAAGCTGGTCCTAAGATCGCTTTCAAGTTGGGTAACTCGAAGTTTTTCTGGTCGTTGTTTTTCATTTTTCTAGCTTGGCTCAATTAGTATAACAAGATATTGAATTCCAATGAATTATTGTAATAAATAAATTGAAATCTTCAGTTTTTTTTGTGTTTTACTGAAATTTAAATTTAATTGACAATCATTAATGGACAATACTATTTTTCTCAAAAAGAATTCAGCTTAAAATGGCTGTTAATCTTTCTTTGATCAAAGTTATTTTGTTTCCAATATCTCCTGCTCCGGCTATAACCAAAACAGTTGTTTTTTTTCTCTTTATTTCTTCCTTCAGTTTCTCTTCTAATTTTTCGGTGATGCTGTTCACCGTAAAAATTTCGGGATCTCCATTGTTCAATTTGTTTAAAATCAAATGTGCACTTACTCCTTTTCGTGGCAACTCTCTTGCTGGATATATTTCCAACAATATTGCTTCATCTGCCTTTGACAAGGCCGCTGCAAATTCTGTTGCCAAATCAGCAGTTCTACTGAATAAATGTGGTTGAAAAACCACGATTACTTTCTCCTCAGGATACAATTCTTTTACAGAATCAATTAGCGCATTTAATTCATTAGGGTGATGTGCATAATCATCAATAATGGTTAATTTTTCAGATCTTAAAACATATTCAAAACGCCTCTTGATTCCTTTAAATGTTGAAAGCCCATCGACTATTTGCTGGTCAGTCAAACCCATTTTTTTTGCAATAGCAATAACAGGAATGCTGTTTTCAACATTGTGTTTACCACCTATTTTCAGAATAAAAGACAGGGGGGAAACCCCTGCCTTCTCTGAGCGAGTAGTTAGAATTCTAGCTTCAAAGTTGTATTGACTTTTACCTGTTTGCAATTTTTTTGCATAACAATGCGCCGTCTCACTTATTAAGTGATAGGACAAAGTTTGCTCAGGTAAAAAATCAAAGTTTGCTTCTAGCCCTTCTTTTATTATTAAAGTACCTTTCGGATCAATATTTTCAATGAACTGTGCAAATGATTTCAAAATTCCTGTCCTATTTCCATAGACTTCCAAGTGGTCATCATCTATTGCTGTTATGACTGCAATGTCAGGAAATAATTGATGAAATGATCTATCGTATTCATCTGCTTCTACGATATAAACTTCCTTTTCTCCTGGGAGAAAATTTGATTCATAATTTACACTTATACCTCCTATAAATGCGTTGGCTGAAAATCCAGCCTGATTTAAAACATGGGCCAACATTGCAGTTATGGTGGTTTTCCCATGAGAACCAGCTATTGCAACTGTGAAACCATTTGAACAAATTTTACCCAAAACAACTGCACGTTTTAGGAAAGGTAGATCCTCTTGTTTCTCAAAGTATTTAAACTCTAAATTTGATTTTGGTATGGCGGGTGTATAAACCACCAAATCTAAATCTTCAGGAATCAATGAAAGGTCTTCATCATAGTGAATTTTCATTCCTTCTTCCTCGAGTTTTTTTGTCAATGAACTTGCAGTTTTATCATATCCATAAACAGCTACTCCATTTGAATTAAAATACCTTGCAATTGCACTCATGCCTATTCCTCCAATTCCAAGAAAAAAGACTTTCTTCAATTTGCCTAAATCCATTAGCGCACCTTTAATGTTAATACAAATGCAAGCACTGCTAATAGTACAGAGACAATCCAAAATCTTGCTACGATTTTTGGCTCAGGATATCCTAATTTTTGATAGTGATGATGCAATGGAGCCATTTTAAAAACCCTCCTTCCTTCACCATATTTTTTCTTTGTGTACTTGAACCATCCCACCTGTATCATTACTGAAATATTTTCGATGACAAAAATTCCACAGAGTATTGGAATAAACAATTCTTTACGAACGATCAAGGCCAATGAAGCAATGATTCCTCCCAATGCCAAACTCCCTGTATCCCCCATGAAAATTTGAGCGGGATAGGCATTGTAAAATAGAAATCCAATACAAGCTCCTATCAATGCCGCAGAGAAAATAAACAGTTCACCAATGTTTGGCAGATACAAAATATTTAAATAATCTGCTAGAATTACATTGCCTGAAACGTATGCAAACAATCCCAGTGTCAAAGCTACAATGGCTGAAATTCCAGTTGCCAATCCATCCATACCATCTGTAAGGTTGCAGCCGTTTGAAATGAATGTCAAAACAAACATTACAATTGGAATGTAAATTAGCCAGCCGTATTTGTGGTAATCATCTCCTAAAAAAGAAACGAAGTAACCGTAATCCAAGTCAAAATCCTTGACAAAAGGCAAGGTTGTCACTGGCGCTTTATAATCAACATGTTTATTGATTTCACCCATTTCATCAAAACTAACAAAGCGATCAATTTCAATGTTAAAAGTTTTGTTTGGTGTATCGGTTATGTTCTCACGAACCACTACATCCGGATGAAAAAAGAGTACTAGCCCCAGAACCAATCCAACTGCAAACTGTCCAATCAGTTTAAATCTGGCAGCCAATCCGGCTTTATTTTTTCTGAAAATTTTGATATAATCATCTACAAAACCAACTAAGCCTAAACTGATTGTAACAAAAATCATTAACAAGACATAGATGTTGGTCAGGTTGGAGAAAAACAGAACTGGAATCAAAATAGCTCCCAGAATAATTAGACCACCCATCGTAGGTGTCCCTTGTTTTTCTTTCTCTCCTTCCAGGCCAAGATTTCTCACTGTTTCTTTTACCTGAGCTTTTTGCAAAAACCGAATCAAGCGACCTCCAAAAACCAAACTGATTAATAGAGACAATATGCTGGCAACCGACGCTCTAAAAGAAAGAGAGTCGAGCAATCCAGCACCCATTATGTCGTATTTGTCGCCTAAAAAGTCGATTAAATGATAAAGCATCTATCTAATTTAATTTTACTCAAGTTCTTCTCTTAATATTTCCTTGTCATCAAAGGGATGTTTTACCCCATTTATATCTTGGTATTTTTCATGTCCCTTTCCCGCTATTAATATCCAATCACCATTTTGAGCCAACATACAAGCTGTTTTTATTGCTTGACGTCGATCCGCAATCGTAATGCATTTTTTTGCTGCCCTTAGAGGGATTCCAGCCTCCATGTCTTTCAAAATTTCCAATGGATCCTCTGTCCTTGGATTGTCTGAAGTTAGAATAACTCTATCTGCAATGGAAGCGGCAATCTTTGCCATCTCCGGTCTTTTCGATTTATCCCTATCTCCTCCTGCACCAACCAGACAAATCAATTGTCCTTTGTTTTTCTTTAATTTAGAAACACTGTTCAATATTTTTTCCAAAGCATCTGGAGTATGTGCATAGTCTACCACACCTACAATTTGTCTTTCGCGATTGGAGACAATATCAAAGCGCCCTTCCGCAGGTTTGAGGCGGCTTAAAGCGACCAATGTTTTTTCCTTTTCAATACCCAACAAACAACAAGTTGCATAGACTGCCAAAATATTGCTGGCATTAAAATCACCCATCAAAGAAACATGCAATTCTCTGTTTTCAATTTTCAGGATCATCCCCATCAAACTGTTTTCCAATACTCTTAACTTAAAATCTGAAAATGATTGCAAACCAAAAGTATGTTGCTCAGCCTTGGTATTTTGCAACATAACTTTTCCCCTTTTATCATCTATATTGCTAAGGGCAAAACTTGTTTTAGGTAAATTGTCAAAGAACGTTTTTTTTGTTTTTATATAGTCGTCAAAAGTTTTGTGATAATCTAAATGATCGTGAGAAATATTGGTAAATATTCCTCCCCCAAAATGCAGTCCCTCCAATCTGTTTTGTTTAATTGCATGTGACGAACATTCAGCAAAAACATATTCACAACCTTTGTTGAGCATCTCCATTAACAATTGGTTGAACTTTAAAGTATCTGGTGTCGTATGACTAGATGGTAAAATTTCATCATCAACCAGATAGTGAATCGTAGAAATTAAACCAACTTTGTAACCCAACAACTTAAATACCTGATAAAGTAGACTAGCAATGGTCGTTTTCCCGTTGGTTCCGGTAACTCCAATTAACTTTAGTTTTTGCGATGGATGATCGTAAAAGTTGGCAGCAATTTGCCCTGCCGCTTTAGATGAATTTTCAACCAGAACGTAAGCAATGTTTTCAATTACTTTTTCTGGTAAAATTTCACACAAAACAGCAGTTGCACCACTTTCAACAGCCTTATCAATGAACTTATGTCCGTCTGCTATTACACCTTTAACAGCAAAGAACAAGTCTCCTTTTTCTACTTTTCTAGAATCCATTTGGATTCTGGAAATTTCGCAATCCTGAGGTCCACTCAGGTTGCAAGCAACTCCTTCTAATATGTCTTTTAAATTCTTAATCCTTTCTACCTTTGCCAATTCTTAAAAAATCTTGTTCAAACTATGATCTTCATTTAAGTACTCAAAGTTATGTCAATCTTATCGCCTGGATTGTAATTAGTACCTGGTTTTAAAGATTGTTTTTTCACTTTCCCCCAACCATTTATCTTTACTTTAAAACCTTTATTTTCAAGAATAAAAATTGCATCTCTCAAACCCATTTCCATTACATTGGGAACTTGGCCATTCTTAGATTCTTCAAAGGCTGTTCTGGTTTGAAGGCTTACATACGTTTCTTTTGATTCTGGATAAACAAGATCAGCTTTTGTATCTTCTTCAAATGGAACGTCCAGGTAATTAAACAACTTCAACAAGTCATTTTTATATCCAGTCTTCACTTGAGGGATGCCTGCAAAAACATTCTTGTCAATTATTTCAATATAATTTCTTTGCAAATCAATGTCTTTGGCGAAACAGCTTTCAGCGATTTGTTTGAATATTGGAGCAGCAACTTGACTGCCATAAATCTCTCCGTTTTTAGGATCATTGACAACAATGATGCAGGAATACTTTGGATCTTCAGCAGGAAAAAATCCTGCAAAAGAAGCTTGATATTTTTTAATTTCTGAGCCTGGAGGACTAATTAAAGCAGTCCCTGTTTTACCAGCCAAAGTCAAGTAAGCTGAAGAGATATTTTTAGCAGTTCCTCTAAGAACAACTCCTCTCAAAGCCTTTTTCAATTTATAAGCATCGTCAGGTGTACAAATTCTCTTTAGTTCAACCGGATCAAAAGTCTCTATTTGCTCATCATATTTTTTTACTTCTTTAACCAAATATGGTTTCATCATTCGACCTTCGTTTGCAATTGCATTGTAGAAGGTTAATAATTGAAGGGGAGTTATTTCTAATTCGTATCCTATTGCTAACCAAGGAAGAGAAACCCCGCTCCAAGTTGATTCACCTGGTTCGGAAATCTTTGGAGTTCTCTCTCCGGGGATTTCAATTCCTGTTTTAGAGTTAAGGCCCATAAATTTCAAAAGCTCCACATATTCTTCTGGATCATTTTTATAAGCCTCATTTATCATTTTAGACATGCCAACATTCGATGAAATCTCGAAAGCTCTTTGAAGGGTTACTTCATTTTCTTTCGGAGCATGGTCATCTTTCATTTTTCTGTCGTAGTATCTTTTCAAGCCATTTTCAAGATCGATCATTGAATTTAAGCTCGCTCGATTGTCAGATATCAATGCTAAAAGAGAAGCAGCCTTAAAAGTTGAACCTGGACACATAGATTCGCCGACAGCATAATTGAAACTTTCACGATAAGTTCCATCGCTTTCTTTCTTCAAATTCGCCATGGCTTTTACAGCCCCAGTTTTGGTTTCCATGACGATCACCGTTCCGTGATGAGCATTGTGTTTAATCAAAGCATTTTCCAAAGCCTTGTGGCTGCGGTCCTGAATATTTACATCTAGACTGGTATAAATATCGGCACCATCATCTGGATATTCGTTTGTAAATTGGGTATCGACCCATTTGTTTCCAGATACTTTTATTTGCGTAACAGGCATTTTATCTCCTTGAAGATATTTGTCGAAAGCACGCTCCAGTCCGATGTCTTCTGCGTTTTCTCTGACAAAGCCCAAAGTTCTTTTTGCCATTTCTTCATAAGGACGCGTTCGATCTTCGTACCTAGAATAAATCAATCCACCTTCATTTTTAGGCAAATTAAAAATTGGCCAAGTTTTCATTTCCTTCAATTCATTATAAGCCAATCGGTTGTCGATCTGGAAATACTTATTCCCTTCCTTTCTGGCTCTAATCAATTTTTCGATGTAATAATCTGGAATTTTCTTCTTGTATTTATTAGCCAACTTAATGGATAATTTTTTGATGTTTTTATTAAACACCTCATTTGAGGCGACGGTAGGATCGAATGCTAATTTGTAATAAGCAGAGGAAGTAGCAAGCATTTGTCCCTTATCGGCATAAATGTTTCCTCTTTTACCGCGAATGGTATCAACTCTTGTACTAGAATCTTTAAGTTCGACCCAGTAATCACGCTCAACAACTTGTACATTGAGCAATTGGATGGCTATCAATACACCAGCTAGGACAAAAAGTCCGCAAAGGATGATTATCCTTCTTGAGATTATATTTTTAGCATCGTTCGTCAAGTCTACCTTTTTGTATTTTATTAATGGTTAAAAACCATTGCCAAATGAATATTGCCCTTTCAGGTTGTCTAAATTGTTGGCTCAATCAAAATCCAATGTTTTGTCTGTTTGTTAAACCTGTATTTTTATTTTTTTTCTTCTTCAAAGCCCAACTCATCTGCTTGATAAGTGATCACTTTTACTGGTTCCGTTAATTCTTCCATGCCAGCAGATTTCACCCGATCTACTAATTCGGACTGTTTGGTCAAATTCATAAACTCAGCTTTTTGAGTTTTATGCTGCCATTGCATTTCCTCCACTTGCGCTTTCAATTTACCCAATTCAATTTTTTTTCCTTCTGCATAGTGTGAAATAAAAATCATGGCCATAAAAAGAAAGAAAAGCAAAATTGCCAACTTGGGAAACTCACCATTTTTCTTACTTTTTCCCAATTGGTTTTCAAAAAATGACTTCCAGTTGGTTGTACCAGATTTCTTTTTATTTTTTTTTACTTCTGACTCAGACATTGCATGGCATTTAATTGAAAACCAACAAATTATAACTTTTCAGCAATGCGTAATTTAGCACTCCTTGATCTTTTATTTTTCTTTAATTCTTCCTTTGAAGGGATGATAATTTTTTTGTTTACAGCTTTGAAAGATTTTTCTACATTGCCATAAAAATCTTTGATTGGGACACCATCAAATTGACCAGATTTTATGAAATTTTTCACCAATCTATCTTCCAAAGAATGGTAAGAGATCACAGAAAGTCGGCCTCCTGGTTTCAGAACTTCTGAAGATTGTTTTAAAACTTCTTTTAAAACTTCCATTTCCTGATTGACTTCAATTCGTATTGCCTGAAATATTCTTGCGTACATTTTATGCTCAAAAGCACCTATAAATGCAGCAGTAACATTCTTTAGATCGTCGATGGTTTTAATTCTAGAATTCCTTCTATGTTCAACGATTGCCTTAGCCAGTTTTTTGGATTGCCTTAGATCTCCATACTCGTAAAATATACGATCGAGTTCTTTTTCAGGGTAGTCATTAATTACTTGGGTAGCATCAAGCTCTGAATTAATGTTCATTCTCATGTCTAAAGGTCCTGAAAACCTTGTGGAGAAGCCACGAGTGGCGGTATTGATTTGCCATGAAGAAATACCTAAATCACCTAATATTCCATCAACAAATTTATAACCGGATAACTTGAGAAAACGTTTTAGATATTGAAAATTTTGGGCAATAAATTTTAATCTTTTGTCTTCAATTAAATTTTCTTGGGCGTCTGAATCTTGATCAAATGCTATTAATACTCCATCTTCACCGAGTTGATTGAGTATTTCTTGGCTATGACCACCTCCGCCATAGGTAAGATCTACATAAACACCGTCGGGTTTGATATTTAACCCTTCGATACTCTCTTTCAGTAGAACCGGAACATGATAGTTGTTGTTGTTATCTTCCATTCCTGTAAACAGGCTAGTTTAGAAATCTATTAATTTTAATATTGAAATTCAGTGATTGTTAAACAATTATTGATTAGTGGTCGCTTCTCCGTCCAGGGGAAAAATGTTTTTTAGCTAGTTCTTCAAAACCAGCAGATGATCCACCCATCATTAAATCATAAATTTCAGGTTCCCAGATTTCTATCCGTTGTCCCAATTGTCCCAATAAAAGCACTTCCTTTTTTAAATCAGCAAATTTTACCAGTGATGTTGGCAGCATCAATCTTCCATTTGAATCAAAAGTCAATTGTTCTGCAAATTCAAAGAACTGTCTTATTAATATCCTTTGTTCCTTTTCGTAAACGTTAAGGTTTTTAATTTTGTCTTGTTCAGCTTCCCATTCAGTTTCCGTACACAAAACGACACACTTGTCAAAGCCCCGATTTGCAATCAGGCATTTGTCCGTTGTGGACATCTGTCTTGTAAATTTGGATGGCAACAGAATTCTGTTCTTACTATCCAACTTACAAATCGCCTTTCCGATAAAGCCTATCATACTTGTATCCAAATTTAGGCTAAAATTAATTGCTTTCCTACACTTTTTCCCATTTTATAGTAAATCCTTGTAACTTTTCTCCATTTCAAGAGTAAAACCATATAATTCCTTTAGTTTTTGACCCAAATCGGGAAAAAACGCAAGAATTAAGGAAGAGATTAAAAAGGGAAATTTGGGAGTCCTATTTTAAAATCCCCTTGTTTTGTATTGATTTTGCTAAAAATTTGGAGGGATTTGAAGCGAAAAGATGAAAAAAATATAAAATCGGGATTATTTAAGCCGGCAGAGGTTCATCAGTTTGTAGCCTTTGTCGGCTTTTTTTTAAGGTACGATTCCCTTGTTGGGACCCTTCGCATTAGCTATAGAATCGTCGAACCACTTCCAGCTTGTCATCAGTTTGAGTATGAATAATTGGCTCCTTTTGCTCAATTTTTCCGATAGGATTTGTTCTGAATCTGGAAACAGGCAATTCACTTATTTCCACAATCATTTCTCATTCATTTCAAAATCATTTCAAAAAAAGCAAAAAAGCAAAAAAAAACAAAAGCCATGACGGGAATCTAATTCCTGTCATGGCTTTTTTTTCTTTAAACCTTCACCGCAAATGGCAATGGCAATGGCAATGGCAAAATTTACTTCTTGATAAAACTATCCAACAAATAGACTTTGTTTTGATCTGATACTTTGATGAAATATTGACCAGTAATAATTTGATTGAGATTGAGGCTAATTTGAGCGTTTAGAATGGCTTGTTGTTGAAGTACTAGCCTACCCTTTATATCTGTAACTTCAATGATTACTTTATTATTCAATTGTTTCTTAAAATCTAAGTACAGTTTGGTTTCAGCAGGATTGGGGAAGAGCTGATAATCTCCTTTACTTAAAATGGTTTCGATGGCACTGTCAGTGCAATCAATGTCTACAGTTGCTGTCGTACTATTGGAATTTCCAAATTCATCGTTGATCGTTAAATCAATGATGAAGCTACCATCTTCGTAATTGTGTATGGGCAATTCCTCTGTACTGTTTGTTCCATCGCCAAAATCCCAATTGTAGGACAAGCCTGTTCCAGTTGAAAGATTGTTTAATGAAACTTGTTGACAACTATCAGGATTCACTTCTATTGAAAAAGCTGCTACTGGCAAGGGGCCACAATTAACAGCAACTGATTGTGTTTCTGTGAAACTAATTTCATTAGAATCTATTACAGTTAAGGTGATGATGTAATTTCCATTTTCAGGATATACATAATCAAAGTTTGATTGAGCATTTTCAAAAGTCGTTCCATTCCCCATGTCCCAATTGTAGTCCAGATTTAATCCTTGCGAGGTATTGAAAACGAAGACCCTTTGGCAATCCATTGGATCATTAAGGGCTTCAAAAGCAAGTTCCGTTGGACAGCTTACTGAAACTTCAACCGTATCAATTACAGAACTACCAAAGGCATCTGACACAATAAGTGTGACTTGGTAATCCCCTTCTGTAGAATATTGATGGTTGGAATTAGCGAAAGTTGAACTTTCACCGTCACCAAAGTTCCAATCATAGGAAAGGTCTAATCCTGTTGCATTTGAAGAAAATAGATAATTACCACAATTACCTATTGTGTCTAAAGAAACCACATTAATGTCTGTTGTTAAAACAATAGGATCGCTAAAGAATTCGACATTTGCAATGTCCCCTAAATCAATGTCAAGAATGCTAGCATTGGCAACGGGGTAATCCAGATCATTTGTATAAAACCTATAAGCCGAAGTAAAAATTGTTGTATCAATAAACAAGGCTTCAATGGTATCTCCTAATCCAAGGCTTTCGACTGGAATTTCAAACTCTGCACCCAACAATTCGCCCCAAGGAGTTAATTTCACTTGCGTACTGTTTGATTCATTGTAACGCAAAACCTGATAAGCGGTATCTGGTAAAATCATTTCACCAAAAGCATCGACAGAAACATCACTCACCAAATCAAGGGAAAGCCTAAAGAAAGATAAAACAGGAATATCAAGTCCTAGCGTCGCTGCATCTATATCAAGAAAGTAGGAACCACTGCTTTGGTATTCGTCTCCAATTTCACCAACAGAATAAAATCTATAAAGGTCTCCATCGTTCTCCAACAACTGCATGTCCAATCCCAATCCTGCGAATTCCAAATCTACAGACCCACCTTCGAAATAACGATTCCCATCCTCACCAATTTGAAAATAAGCAACGATTGGAGGATCAAATCCTGGACCGAGGTCGAAACCAAACAAGCTACCCAAAGTTCCTACCCTCGTAAAATCAGCATCTGGATAATTCGATTCAGCTGGCATTCCTGCAGTAGAAAAAAAAGTTACTGCTTTGGCAGACTCACTGACAAGATTGGACCAATCCCAAGATTGCGCGTTGATGTTGTCTGCATTCCCAGGATCGATTTCAGGATTGGACTGTGTTCTAATTGTCAATTCCGTTCCTTCCTCAGGAAGGTCATCCGTTGAGATACTAATCTGGCTTTGGACGTAAGTGGTCAGAAGTAACAAAAAAAAGAGAATTGGTAAATGTTTGGTTGTCATAATGTTTTTTTTGGTGCGCTTTGATTTTGGTACGCTTCGCTTTTGGTACACTCGGCCTT
>CALBCY010000275.1 GCA_937927195.1 uncultured Chitinophagales bacterium | reverse complement strand
ACAAAAACAGCCTACCAAAAATATCTGATGAGAAATTGTGTTGTGCGGGAAAGCAAATATTTATCGAAAGAAATCAATTCCAAATCATCGTCCTCTTCTATTTCACCAATGTAATAAGTTCTTGAACCCAAGTTCTTGTTGTTCAAAATATTTAACAAAGAAAAACTCATTTCCAATTGGGAATCCTCTCTGAACATATTCGTTTTATAAGAAAGCTTTGCATCCAAGCGATGATAATTTTTCGACCTAAAGTTATTGATTTGATCAAATTTCAAATTATAGTATTCAAGGTCTTCCACCTCAACTTCTTCGATTCCACTCGGATTGCTGAATGGCAAACCACTTCTAAAGTTATAAGTCATTGAAAGATTAAATTTGCCAAAATTCATATTGTTTACAACACTCAAATTGTGTCGCTGGTCATTATTGGATGGGAAAGCATTGCTAAATACTTCGGGAAATCTTGCTTGATTTTTACTCAAGGTATAATTGACCCAGAATTTGTAGTTAGTCCAACTTTTATTAATCATGAAATCCAGTCCTAAAATTTCAGATTCACCAATAGACCCATTGGCATTGTCAAACAAATAAGTCGTTGACAACTGGGAAATCCCTGTGTTTTTATGATAATATCCTTCGACATCTACCAACCACTTATTTTTTCTAAAGACAAAACCTCCCGAAAGTTTATTCGACTTTAACACATTACCGGACTCTTCAGAACTCAAAAACCAAATATTACGATAAGCATCTAAAGACCCCCCATCGAACATTTCAAATTTGCTGGCAAATTGATAAAATTGCCCAGCAGAAAATTTCAATTTCACACTAGGCTTTACCAAGTATTGCAAGTTCAATCTAGGCGAATGAAAGAAAGTGCCAAGTTCATTGTAGTAAACAGAACGCAGCCCAATATCACCCGACAAGTCATTTTTCTTGTAACTTGCAGAAGCAAAAATATTATGGAAATTTCCCAATGAATTATCCGATTCCAAATAGTCTCCTTCAAACAAAGAGTTTTCTATTATTTCATAATTCACTTCCTTTTTTTCGAAAGTGTATCCCATTTCAAAGTCCCAATGCAATCCCTTTTTGATTGCATGAGTCACGCCCAATTGATGGTCAATGATGTTGTTAAAGTTTTGACTATTTTCCGCAAAACTACTTTCATCATCATCTTTAAAATAGGAAATACTGGAACTTTTGTATTCTGAAAATATATGATAAAAATCGGTTTTTTGATTGCTGTTCCATAACAAAGAAACTTCAGTTGATAAAAGGTGACTGTCAAACAACAATTCTTCCTCGTTCCCTAATTGATCGTCTTCGAAACGGCTCTCATATTCGAAAAAATTATGACTTTGGAGATAGGCCGATTTTATTTTTAGTTTGGATATTGGTTTGAAAACAACTTTCGCATTGAAATCATAAAAATTTAACTCAGCATCATCGAGCGATAAGCTTTCTGCAATTTCATCACTTTCATCCCTTTCATCTTGTTCCTCCTCTTCCAATTCTTCGACCTCAAAACCATCTTGAAAAATCTTTGAAGCATAATTATTTATAGTTGGGCTTAGAAAAATGCCACTCAAGGATGCTCTCCCGCCTAAAATTACTGATAGCTTATTTTTGATCAAGGGCAATTCAGAGTGAACATGCGCTTTGGTCATATCAAAGCCCACACCACCATGAAACTTATTGACAATTTCATCATTGAGTTGAATGTCTACAATTCCACCAATTGCATTGCCCATTTTGGAAGGATAAACCCCTTTATAAATATTCACATCTTGGACCACAAAAGGATTAATGGCACTGATCATTCCAAAGAAATGTCCCGGATTATAGAGTATTGCCTTTTCCCATAAGATCAGATTCTGGTCCGGAGCAGAACCCCTAATATTCAAATTGGACGCACTTTCATCAGAGCTGGTAATTCCTGGAAGGTGTTGAATGTTTAACAAAACATCATGTTCCTGATCAATAAAGTATTTGGATAAGCGTTTGTAATCTACTTGGAGTGAACCGTATTTTTCCCCCTCTGAAATTCCTCGAATCAAATAATCTGTAATGACAATATCTTTGGAGATTTCAATAGGTTTTTCTTGTAAATAAATTGTTTTGCATTCCCCATTCCCCCAATCAGATAGTCTAATTTCTTGGCTTTGAAACCCTAGATAAGAAAATTGAACCATTTCATTTCCATAAGCCTCACAGCTAAATTCGTAGTATCCGTCCTGATCAGAAGCATCACCTTTGAGATAATCCAATAACACAATGTTTACATAACTGAGTTGTGTTTGATCTGCTCCAGAATAAACATGGCCGCAAATTGTAAAGGTCTTTTTAGGTGGAAGGAAAATTAGAATTTTATCCTGACTAAGGTCATACTCAAGGTTTGTTTCGGCCAGTAAAATTTTAATAAAATTAAAAGATTCTTCTACTTCTATTTTACCATCAAAAGAGAAGTCTTTTAAAATTTCAGGATCGAAATTAAAAGTAAAAGAAGTTTCGTTTTCAATTTTTTCGAAGACGATCGGCAATGGTTCTTCTTCAAAGACAAAGCTTTGAGCAAAGAGAACATTGCTCAGGAAAAGTGATAAAGCAAAAGTAAAAACAAAATTGAAATACATGCTCTATTTTAAAATATTGACAACTTTTTGATCTTCGCTGATTTCAAATTTCAAACCCATTGGCTTGCAAATTTGTTCAACCGCCTGTTCTAAGTTATCATGATTAAAAGTACCAGTAAAATTCCTTTTAACAACTGGTACTTCTACCTTTATATTATACTGTCTTTCCAATTCTTGAAAAACAACATTCAAAGGTTCTTCTTGAAATTTAGAAATTTCACCAAACCAAAAAGGTTCTTTGTGAACAATCGCCTGTTTCGTTCCCATCTTGCCTTTTACCAAATTGATGCGCTCTCCAAAACCAATCTCCCTCTTTTCCGTGCCAACTGAACTAACCTCAACTCTTCCCTCAAAACATTCCACATACAAATTATCTCCCCATGATCTAACATTAAATACTGTACCCAAAACCTTCACCGTTCCATTTTTGGTTTTTATTGTGAAGGGCCCTCCTTTTGTAACACTGAAATATGCTTCTCCAACCAAATCAACCAAGCGGGCATTGTTTTTTTTCTTGCATTTAATGCTTGAACCATCATTTAGTTTTATTAAGGCTTCATTTTCCCACTCATAAGTTTCGTTGCTCGCATAAGCAGCTGAAATGCTAGTAGAGTCATTTTGTAATAAAAAGAATGCTACAATCAAAAAGACCAAACTCGCTGCAATTCCAACCATAAAACGAAGGTTTGAAATTTTAGTTTTGCTTTCCATTGGCACTACCCTAGCCTTTGGAGCTTGTTTCAATTTTTCAAAACCAGCATCCAAATCAAAGGCTGGCAAAGATAAATTTTCTGTTGCCCGTTTAATGGACTCCAATTCTTCTAATTCACCTGATTCCTTCAAGGCTTTTAGTTCCTCTTCATTCAATTCACCACTTAACCATCTTGCGTATAAAGTATCTTCGATAGACATGATTTTATTTTAGTACTAAGTAAAAAGTACAGCGTATAAATACTTTGGAATTTTTACTTTATAAAAATTTTACACCTGGTATCAATAAAATTGATAGCAATTTAATTCTAAGGGTCAAAAAAAAAGGTTTTATTATGAACCAATGAGCATTATTGTTTTTGCAATTGATACTTTTTGCTTGATTCTTTTTACTTGATACTTTTTACTTTTGCACTTTTGCCTTATTACTTTTACCTTATTAAATTTTGACCAAAAGGCATCTCTTGTATAAAACAAGTCAAAAGCATTTTACCCTACAGTTTCCCTATACTTTCCCTTGACCTTCCCTAGACTTTTTTGTGAATTTTTCTCAATTCCAGCAAAGCCTTGTGCATTCTTTTTTCAACAGCCTTCACACTAATTCCCAATTCTTCAGCAATTTCCCTGTATTTCTTTTTATCTATTCGGTTCATTAGAAAGACAGTTCTTTGATCTTCAGGTAAAGATGAAATGGCATTTTCCAATCTTTCTTTAAACTCTGACTCTTCCATTAAAAATTCCGGGCTTTGATCATTCTGTCCACCCTTCGCATTATTTTCAAACTTCAAAACCACTTTTCTATGGCTTACTTGATTTAAAAAGATATTTTTGGCTAAAGTAAACAAATACGATTTTGCTTTTTCGATGCTAACCTTGGAACAATTTTCCCACAATTTGGCAAATGCATCTTGGACAGTGTCTTCTGACAATGCAAGATTACCAGACTTGTAATAGATAAAATTTCTTAAGCCAGTCGCATGCTTATAATAAAGGTCTTTATAGACAGATTCTTCGCAAACATTATCTTTCATTGAAAACAGCTTCTGATTTTTAATCAAAATAAACACAATATTTCAAATACTGGACAATAGAGGATAGATTTTAAAAATTAGGCTGAAATATTAATAATAATTACTTGGACAAATAAAAAACGGTCCGACTTGCAAACTGATTGCAAATACGGACCGTTCAAAAACCCCAAATGTATAATTCTTTATTATTAGCTTTAGAACAACTGAAACTTGAATAAGTTTCAGTGCAGCTTCTATTTATGCTTCTACTGCGCTTAAAAGGCCATTGATTGTTTCTGAAATAGAAGACTTACTTTGCAAACCAGCTTGCTTGGTTACCAATTTTCCGTTTTGGAAATAGAACAATGCAGGAATACTTCTAACATTGAATTGTTGTGAAAGCTCTGGATTATTATCCACGTTTACTTTTGAAACAACCGCCTTCCCATCAAACTCTGAGGCCAAACTTTCAAGTGTTGGATGCAATGCCTTACATGGTCCACACCAATCAGCATAAAAGTCTACCAATACCACTTCATTGTTCTCTAAGGTGGTTTTAAAATTTGAATTATTTAATTGCTTGATCATTGTATTGTTATTTAATGGTGTACGAATAATTTAACAATACAAATATGAGGCATTATTGGAGGGCAGCAATAGGTAATATTTCCCGAAGAATGGACAATTTTTCCCTAGAAAGCGAAAAATATGCTTTTTAAGGATTTCTCAGCATCCCTAAGGCTGTCAGCCTAGACAAAACTGACAGGGTTTTCGTACCCTCTCTTCTTTTTTACCGGATTATTTCTCACGAAATTCCGTCGGTGAAACCCCTTCCAAGTTCTTAAAGAAGCGACTAAAGGTTTGTAAATCTTCAAATCCAATTTCGTAAGCTATCTCTTTAATGGTTTGACTGGTAAACCTCAATAGTCGTTTGGCTTCCAGCCATCTTCGATCTTGAATATACTTTAAGGGCGACTTATTGCCTAGCTTGGAGAATAAATTAGAAAGCGTTTTGGGTGATTTATTAAGCATGGAGGCATACTCAGCTACTGTGTGAATTGTCTTGAAATTTTGCTCCACCAAAAAATTGTATTCACGAACAATGTCCGCCTTGCCAGTTTCCAAAGCATTGTAGTTATTTTGTGTTTTATATACCCTTGTACATAAAATAATGAAACGCTTTAACATGGATTGCAACATTTCCAATTGTAAGTCATCTTTTGACTGCAACTCAATCTCAAACATTTTCCAAATAGTCTGAAACCTTTCTAAATCTTCATCAGGAATAACAAACATGGGTAATTGAGAAGCACCAAAAAATAATATTCCTTTGCATCCAACTTCACTATCGTGATCAACCACACAATAAAAAGGTCTATTAAATCGAATCATTTTTGCATTACAAACTGTATCGATGTTAACCTTGTGAAATTCTGTAAGACAAACCATTTGATTCTTGATTGACTTGTATTCCACATTGTCGACAGTTATTCTTTGCCCATCTTGCTCAAACCAAAGCATGGTCAATGGACTGTCTAATACTGCCCCCTTTTCATAGCAAGCAGTACAATGAATATTTTCCAATTGAAAGCATTCATCTGTTCGTCCTTTAAATATCATTGTTTTTGTTTTAAGCGATTGGCATTTTTAATTTTGGCTATTGGCTATTGGCCTTTGGCATTTAAATTTTGGTCTTTCCTTACTGCTTAAAGCGAATGGCTAAGGCTAAGGGCTTACTACATTTTGCAATTGCGAATGGCCTTCCTTTTAAAACAAAGGTAAGTATTCAAATACTTTTAGTTTTGCTTTTATTATTCTTTAAGAATCAATTTACTTTTTAATTTGAAAAACCTGATTGTCATCCACTGGCACTTTTTCTTT
Organism: uncultured Chitinophagales bacterium; assembly: GCA_937927195.1. Taxonomy (GTDB): domain Bacteria; phylum Bacteroidota; class Bacteroidia; order Chitinophagales; family UBA2359; genus JAHDGP01. Next base: position 10,138 of record CALBCY010000275.1, on the reverse strand, counting down.
GGATTTTATTGTATTTTACCAGTTCAAAAAATACCCATAGGATTGTGAAGATTGTAAAGTATGTTGGTTTAATTTATCTCGGATTATTAAACAGTTGGTGTAGCTTTGGGCAAATAGACCATTTTGAAACCATCGTTTTTGCGGATGATACTTGGAGCTACCACAAAGGGAATCTGTCTCCAAACCCAAATTGGAACCTTCCTGATTTTAACGACTCTTTTTGGCTTCAAGGACAGGGGAGTATTGGCTATGGAGACGACGACGATGCGACTATAATTGAACAAGTGCCTTCCCTTTATATGCGAAAGGCCTTTACTATTTTCGATTTGAGTAAAATTGAGTCTTTGTTTTTACATGCAGATTTTGATGATGCTTTTGTTGCTTATATTAATGGAATTGAAGTTGCCCGTCAAAACATTACTGGCAATCCTCCTTCTAACACTGATTGGGCTTCTGACTTAAGAGAAGCACAAATGTATCAAGGTGGCCTGCCTCTTCAATTCAACATTCCTGCTAATGAAATTTCATCCATTTTACAAGAAGGGGAGAATGTTTTATGCATTCAAACCCATAATTTCGAAGGGACTGTTAGCTCTGACCTTACAACACTTTATTGGCTTTCTGCTGGAATTAATGATGAATCTCAAGATTACGGTCCAATTCCTGATTGGTTTGAGACAGTTGCTTTTGAAAGCAATTTACCGATCGTAAAAATCACTACTGAGAACGGCGCTTATATTCCAGACGAACCCTCTATTAATGCTGAAATGGGCATCATTTGGAATGGACCAGGACAAGGGAATAGCAGCGCGGGTACTCCAAATGAATTTTTAGGCAATATTTCCATAGAAAGAAGAGGACAAACTTCTTTATTCTTTTTCCCTAAAAACGGTTTTGCCATAGAAACCAAAGATGAGTTAGGAGAAGATAAAGATGTTTCCTTTCTAAATTTTCCCGCTGAAGAGGATTGGATTTTACAAGGACCCTATTCCGATAAAACTTTGCTTCGAAATATTGTAGTAATGGAATTGGCTAAAAGAGCTGGACAATATTCAAGCCGGACACGCTTAGTTGAATTGATGATCAATGAAAGTTATGAAGGGGTCTATGTAATGATGGAAAAAATAAAAAGAGATTCCGTAAGAATCGATGTTGCCAATTTGAAAGAGGAAGATATTGAAGGCGATGAACTTACAGGAGGCTATGTTTTCAAAATTGACAAAGGAGAGGTTGATTGGTTTTCAACATACAATGCCATCAACTCAAATGACAAAATCAAGTTTCAGTATGTCTCTCCAAAAAGAAGTCAAATAATGCCCGAACAGGAAGCCTATTTACAGGCATATGTGGACAGTTTTGAAATAGCAATGAACAATCCTCTAGGAAACTTTGGAGGCAAAACTTATGCAGATTTCATAGATTTAAAATCCTTTGCTGAACATTTTTTAATGGTGGAAATCACCCAAAATGTCGATGGTTATAGATTGAGTACTTACTTCCACAAAGACAAAGAGAGCAATGGTGGAAAGATAAAAGCGGGTCCTGTCTGGGATTACAACATCGCATTGGGGAATCATGTCGATTGCAATGCAGACACAGAATGGGGTTGGATCTTCTATCAACAATGCGGTCAAGGAAATCCCTTCTGGTGGCAAAACCTTTTAGGGGAAAGAGTATTCAATGATCTATTGCAATGCAGATGGTCAGAATTGAGAGACGGGCCTTATCACACTGATAGCATTTATGCCTTTATTGATGAAAAAATTGAACTGTTAGATCAAGGAGCACAGCAAAGGAATTTCCAAAGATGGCCAATTCTAAATGAATATGTTTGGCCCAATAATTCTGTGACTGGTTCTTTTGACGCTGAAGTAGATTATCTCAAAGATTATTTGGGTTCAAGATTGGCTTGGATGGACGAAAACATGTTTGGTCTTTGTGAAAATCAGATGGATACGACAGTGGTTGATACCACAATGATGGATACAACTGTTACCAATACAGGCTTCATTAATGTAGAAGTCTTGCCTGAAATGGAGGTAACACCGAATCCAGCCCAAAATTATTGCAAGATAAAGATTAATGCTCCTTTGTATAAAGTTGAATGCATCATTTACGATACCAGAGGCAAGAAAGTTTATAATTCGATTCTGTCAAGCAATGGAGAAGAAAACAAGATAGACCTTACTGATTTCTCAAATGGTTTGTATATTATCAGTTTAAAATCACCGAAGGCGGGAATCTTACAAAGCAAACGGCTGATTATAAACAAATAACTTTTTTCATGCTCCTTTCCTATATTCTTGCTTTGACTTGAATGAAATTATCCTTAAATTTCGAAATGGATAGAAATAAAATTGCACTAATCACAGGAGCAACTGCTGGAATAGGCTTGGCAAGTGCGCAGCGGCTTTCCAAGGAAAACTTTGATTTAATTTTGACAGGAAGAAGGCTCGAAAAGCTTGAAAAGATCAAAGAAGAAATAGAAAACGCTGGACAATCCAAAGTATTCATCTCTCACTTTGACATTCAAGACAGCAGTGCTGTAGTTGCATTCATAGATCAACTTCCCAAAGACTGGAAAAACATAGATGTATTGATAAACAATGCAGGATTGGCACTTGGAAAAGAGCCCATTCAAGATGGACAATTTTCAGATTGGGAAACCATGATCAATACAAATGTTACTGGCTTGCTCTATATTACCAAGCTTGTTTCTCAATTGATGATAAAAAATGGCAGCGGACACATCGTTAATCTAGCATCCACTGCAAGTACGCAAGTTTACGCCAATGGCAATGTTTATTGCGCAACCAAACATGCTGTAATAGCTTTATCAAAAGCCATGAGAATTGACCTCCTACCCCATGGTATAAAAGTTTCAGCTGTTAGTCCTGGAGCAGTCGATACAGATTTTTCTATGGTTAGATTTAAAGGCGATAAAGAAAAAGCAGAAGCCACTTATGCTGGTTACAAACCACTTTATGCCGAAGACATTGCAGATTTGATTTCTTATGTCATCCACCAACCTGCTCATGTAAACATCAATGACATTGAAGTAACTTGTGTGGCTCAGGCGAATGCGTGGAATTGGCATAAAACAAGTTGATTTGATGAACACGAATACTCAAAGATCCCAATACCCAACAGCTGCTTTAGCAGCGTCCCAAAAGCATAAGAGCGGCCGAAGGCTCGCTGCGACCCAATACCAGAATACCAAGAACCGAACACCTAAAAAATGATAATAATCCTCGACAGTAAAACCCTCAACCCTGGTGATCTGAGTTGGGAATGGCTTTCCAAACATGGTCATTGTGAAATTTATGACAAAACTCCTGATGAAAAAATATTGGAACGCTGTCCAAAATCGACTCAAATTATTATTACCAATAAGGCTTTTATTGGGAAAGAAATCATTTCACAATTACCAGAACTGAAATTGATTGCAGTAAGTGCAACAGGAGTAAACAGTGTTGATTTGAAGGCTGCAAAAGAAGCTGCTGTTCAAGTTTGCAACATCCCCAATTATGGTTCTCCAGCTGTGGCTCAACACACCTTCGCTTTGATTTTGGAATTGATCAATCAAATCGGCTTTTTCAATGCTGAAGTGCAAAAAGGAGTATGGAAAGAAAAAGCAGAATGGTGCTTTTACAATGGCAATATATTTGAGCTGAAAGGAAAAACCATCGGTCTTATAGGATTTGGCAACATTGCAAGAAAAGTGGCTAAAATTGCCCTGGCCTTTGAAATGAAAGTTATTGCATTTCACCCAAGAGCAAACTTAAAATTCATGAAAGATGTTCACTTTGTCCCGATAGATCGACTGTTCGAAGAAAGTGATATTCTTAGCTTACATTGTCCATTGAAAGGCTCGACAAGAGAAATAATCAACAAGGACAACTTGGCAAAAATGAAACCCTCCGCCTTATTGATAAATACTGCAAGAGGTGGATTGATTAATGAAATGGATTTGAAAAATGCTTTAGAGAACCAAGTGATCAAAGCCGCAGCTTTAGATGTTCTTTCTGCAGAACCGCCTGAAAACAAGCATCCACTTTTAGGATTGGAAAACTGCATCATAACGCCTCACAATGCATGGGGCAGTTACGACTCAAGAAAAAGGTTGATGGACATTTTGGAAGAAAACATCAAAGCATTTTTCCGTGGTGAAGCAATAAACCTTGTTTGATCAACACATTTCTACAGCATTTCAAAAACCTAAAAAGCTGTTAAATTTTCCTATTGATTTATACCTTATTAAGCTTAAGTAAAATTAATATTTATATTCGTGACCTTTTTCCATGAAATAATACCCCATGAGCAATTTTATTTATGGCATCGATTTTGGCACGAGCAATTCAGTTTTGGCAATTTACAGGAAAGATCAAAACGAAATAGTAGAGACCATTAGCATCCCTTCGGTTATTTACTTTTATCAAGAAAGCAGCAAAAGCAGATTGACCTGTGAAGTGGGGAAAAATGGCATCGACCGATACTATCAAAATGGTATGAAGGGGCGATTGATGAAATCTGTCAAAAGTATTTTACCAAACAGCACTTTCAGCCAGACCAGAGTTTATTACAAAAATTACAAGGCGGAAGATTTGGTTTCCATAATATTGCTAGCGCTTAAAAAACGAGCTGATGCCTTTTGTGGTGAGGATGTTAAAGAGGCAATAATGGGACGTCCTGCCTTATTCAGCAATGATCCTAAAATTGATCAATTGGCAGAGAACCGACTGCTGAAAGCGGCACAAAAAAGTGGTTTTGAAAAGATAAATTTCCAATTTGAGCCCATTGCGGCGGCCTTCAATTATGAACAAAGCATTCAGTCGGCACAGTTGGCCTTGGTGGTTGATTTAGGAGGTGGAACCTCAGATTTTAGTTTGATGCGTTTAGATCCAAACAAGGTACATTCAACCAATCGAAAAAACGACATGCTTGGTAAAGGTGGTGTTTACGTAGCCGGTGACAAGCTGGATTCTGAGATAATGTGGAAAAAAGTAGTCCATTATTTTGGTTACAACATGGACTATGAATATTATGGAAAAGAGTATAAAACACCCAATATATTTTATGTAAGAATGTGCAATCCAACAGGCTTTTTGTACTTAAAAACTCCAAAGGTACGAAGGCAAATGGATCAATTGTATGTTGAAACCAAGCAACATCCAAACATTTCGAAGCTGATGAATTTTGTGGATCTAAACCTCAACTATCCCATTTTGAAATCGATTGAGCAAGCCAAAATTGAAATATCTGAGAAGGACAACTCAAACATTTATTTTAAAAATGACAGCATTCATATTTCAGAGGGCATGGATCGCAAAGAATTTGATCAGATCATCTCGAAGCCTTTGGGTGAAATAACCAAATGCATGGAAGATTTCTTGGTGAAATTTGAAACACCTAAGTCGAAGATTGACAGAGTATTTCTTACTGGAGGGACGGCGCTTGTTCCAACAGTTCAAGACTATTTCGAGAGAGCATTCGGAAAGGAAAACTTGATTTACGGCGATTTGTTTAAGAGCGTTGCGAGGGGTTTGGCTCTTAGTTCGGTGATTTTTGAATAAAAAAGTCAAATCAAACCAAAGGCATACAAAATCAATTTTTAGAGCTTTAAATTGATTTATCGTATTTTGTAAGGGTGAAATTCCCAAACAACATACAGGTCTTGTCAGCACTTGTGTTGACCATCATTACAGGATGTGGACAACTACCCAATTTAAAGCTAGACCCTCCGGTAAAGCCATCTGAATGGTGCGATCACCAACCTTGTTGGCAGATTGGTGAAATTACGGTCAATCAACCCAGCTCAAGTATTTTGGTTTTTGTTTTAACTGCCCTCACGCTCTGGCTGGCCTATTATTTTTATAAAACCAGAAGACAGGAGGCATCGAGGTTTTGGTGGAGTTTCTCTCTGTTATTGGCTGGTTTGGGAGCTTTGTTTGCTGGGATCAGCTTTCAGGCTTTTGCTTATGAAATAAAATGTAAAGGCTTTGAGTACTGTAATTACACCAGTTATTGGGAAATTGCCTACAATGTTTTCACGGTTGCCGGAGCTGCTGCCATGCTGATTGGAATTGCCCATTCGTTCTTTAAAAATTCTTTGATTGGGGCTTGCAAAATATATGCAGTCGTCACCACTCTTTGTTACATTGTACTTTCCATTGTCGGCATTTTAAATGCCAATAAATTCTTACTTTCCTTTGAGTTTATGATTCTATTCAGCCTCCCACCTTATTTGATTATTCTTGTTTACCAATTGTATCATTTTACAAAAAAGCCCAGTAAATTATTGATTCGATACCTTACTTGTTGGGCCATTTTAATTTTTACTTTTATCGCCTATTCGATTTATCTTGCCAATGCTTATACAGAAAAATTGTGGGCAAGTGGAACTTGGTGGTCTGCAAATGATGTTCTACATATACTGATGATTCTTTGGTGCCTTTACATTTATTATTTCCTTGCAGACTTTGTGCAGGATAAAATTGATAAGGCCTCAACTGCTCAATTTCATGCTCAATTGACTTTCATGGAAACAGTACAAAACTTAACCAATAAAAAGTGATGTTTCAAATTTTCGTAAATTAGAGAAACAAATTTCAGCTCATGAGAAAAGTAATTTTAGGAACATTCGCATTGACTGGTTGGATTCTCTTTTTACTCTTGCTCGCTTCAAGTTTTATTTTCAACTCTTTCAATGGGGATGAAAGCAAAAACAGATTCAGTCCCATTGCCTGGAAAGATCACAAAATGGTTTTTGATGGCGCATTGACTTGCAGCTTGACAAGCGCAGAATTGATGGACAGAAAGCAACAGTTAAAAGCAGAAATTTTTCCAAATCTTATCAATAAGACAGAGTTGGAAACTGGCTTTATTTACTATTTTGAAGACGAAGGTGAATTGGCTGAAAAGATCATGGAGTTTATCGGCAAAGAAAAACAATGTTGCCCCTTCTTTAAATTCGACTTTTCTATTTTACCTTTTAAAGACGGCTTGGCCTTACAGATTTCAGGTTCAAAAGCCATCAAGGATTTTTTAGTTGATATGGAAAGTGATTTTTTGTAAATTGAGACATTAGCTCTTAAGGCATTGCATAAACATAGTCAATCATGGTTGCCATTTTATTTAAAAACACATTGCTATAAACCAAATTACCGAATTTGCATTATGACGAGAATATTTTTAGAAAGTGAGGAGTTTGATGGAAAGGATTTCTCAAAGAATAATTTAGAATGTGGTGATTATGAAGATTGTACATTTACAAATTGCAACTTTTCCAATGGCAAGCTTTCGGATATTAATTTCATAGAATGCGAATTTACCGATTGTGATTTAAGCATGGCCAAAATTGACAATACTGCCTTTCGAGATGCCGTTTTTATTAATTGTAAAATGTTGGGTTTACACTTTGACCATTGCAATGATTTTCTATTTTCGATAAAATTTGATACCTGCGATTTAAACCTCTCCTCTTTTTTTCAATGCCAGCTGAAGCAACAATATTTTAAAGATTGCATTCTCAAAGAGGTTGATTTTTCAGAAGCAGAACTAAGCAAAGCAAATTTTCAGAACTGTGATTTAGAGGGGGCAATGTTTGATCAGACCAATTTGGAAAATGCGGATTTCTCTACTGCCAAAAATTACCAGATTGATCCAGAAAAGAACAAGATTCGCAAAGCCATTTTTTCCTCTGATGGTTTGGGAGGATTGTTGATGAAATATGGGATAAAAGTAAAATTTTGAGAGTGGTTTGTGGGATGAACACCTAGAGTGGTTTGTGGATGAACACGAAGACACTTAGGCACGAAGCATTCATTTACTCAATCAACCACATCATGGTTCGCTTCCAAGAAATTGCCAAATTTCTCTTTTCCAAAGGCCTCACTAAAGCCTCCATTTTTCCATGCAACTTTTCCATTTATAACCACCAAATCAACTGCTTCGTCGTTTCGGTTAACCAGGCGATCACAACCTTCCAAGAATGGAGCGGTGTGGTATTGATGGACTTTCTCATCCAGCTTATCAGGATTCACAATTATAACATCTGCACGCTTGCCCTTAGCAAGATGGCCTGCATCCAAATTAAAGAAGTCTGCATTCTCTTTTGTCAATCGCCAAACGGCTTTTTCATAGGACATCAAAGGTTCACCCTTTTCGTGTGAGGCTTTAACATATTGTAAAATCCTAAGGGGAAAATTGTAAAAAGCCATGTTATTGATATGGGCCCCCGAATCTGCAAAACCTATGATTCCATTAGGGTCATTGTAATGTGGTTTGTATCTGGATGGATCGTGGTTTCCAATGGTGGTTTCCCATAAAATTTCTTTGTCCATTTCAACAACCAAATCTAAAAATGTGTCTACAGGGTCCTGATTTCTTTCCTTCGCAATTTCAAGAAATGACTTACCAATCAAAGAGGCATCTGGTGCATTTACAACATAAGCATCACCAAAATCCTTTTGCCAAACTTTTGGTGTCAATTTACTATTTATATTTTTCTTGAAATGCTTTCGGTATTCAGGATCATTGAGGGTAGCATTTCTTTTAGCTGTGTCCCTCGATAGATGTCTTGCTAATTCACCAGTGGGAAACTCCTCAAAAATGACCAACTCCATTCCTTCGGCGAGGACTCGAAATGGAACAGCAAACAACTGCATTCTAAAATCTGCACGAAAGACTTTGTTGAAAAAACCTGACAATCCACTAACAATCGGACGGATGAACTTATCACCTTTCAAATCCATCAAAGCAACCATAGACGTCTTCAAACTTTTTCGCCAGAAAAATGCGGAACTTTGGATCATGTACCACAATGCCCCTACCCTGTTGACTAAGTTGGGAACGCCTTGCAAATGAGCTCCTCGCGCTCTCACAATTTTTGTCAAGGCTATTCGCTCTTTTCTTTTTGCATAAGCAGCTGGTAGTAATTTAGACCAATGTCTACCATCCATTTTATCCCAAGGATTGTGTTGCATTGAAATCCCTACAAAACCTTCATCCAAAGCATCTGACAATATGTTTTGCATCGCTTCTATCTCATCCTGCTTGGGTTTTATACTTTCATCTAGAGAGCGGTCTATGCCCATCACAGCAGCACGAATATCGGAATGGCCTATGAAGGAAGCAAGATTGGGTCCAATGGCTAAAGTTGCAATGTGCTCTTTCCATTCTTTGGGATTCGACCAGTTTTTCTTTTCTTGTAAAATTGGAAATAAAATTTCACGAGGAAAAGCCTCCACTCTCGTAAACATATCACAACAATCTTCTACATCGGCGCAAACAAAAGAAAGTGAACAGCCGCCGAGCATAACAGTTGTTACGCCATGCCGAACCGATTCACTCAATTCGGGAGCAACCAATACTTCTCCATCATAATGTGTGTGATTGTCAATGAATCCAGGCATCAACCATTTGCCTTCTGCCTCAATGATTTTACAATCCGCAGCTACAAGTATAGGTTCTTTGCTGATTTTACTGATGAGGCCCTTTTCCAATAGAACATTTCCATGTTTGGAGGGCTTTTCTGTGCCATCAAATATTAAGGCATTTTTTATTAAAATCTTATCCATAAAAGCAGCTCATTATCTTTAATGATATAAGATAAGCATTTTTTATTAATATGATTGTTGGTTTGTTTACTAGTAGACAGTAGCTACCAGATTTTAAATCCTAGAATCTGATGGATTGTTTAAACAATAGAAATAAAACACTTTGAATTGTTCAAAAAATCTAAGCTTGGTACATAGATTGGTTGATGCATCTAGCGCACTTTATTGGGCCAATGCTAGCTTCTATTTCATTCTTACACTGTTATACTTTGCTATTTATTATAAGTACATTTCATTGCCTATAAAAAAAGACATAAACGGCAATATCCATCAGAAAAAGAAAAGGCGCTTTGAATAAATTTCACCATCCATTTCAACTTTAATGATATAAATACCACTCAGTAAATTTGGGCTGAAAACATTCTGAGAATTAGATTGTACAGCAAAGTCCTTTGAAAAAACCAATTGACCAGCAAGGTTGAAAACATTCAACTGGGCGGAAATACTACTCGTCAACAAATTGCATTTCACAAAGAGTTGCTTATTAGCGGTCCAAAAATCTAAGGCTTCAAATTCATTGA
>CALBCY010000274.1 GCA_937927195.1 uncultured Chitinophagales bacterium | reverse complement strand
AAAGTTGGATACCAACAAACAAAAGAAAGAAACAAAAAGTAGATTTATCTTATTTTTCATCGTCTATATTTTCTAGTGGAAAGTCTTTTAAAACATTAACTGCATTTTCACGCCAAGAACCCATTTCTGCTCTTTTTTCTGCATTCAGATTAGCTTCCATTTGGGGAGCTATATAAACCTCGTCAGCATCTTTGTCAATTATTAATGTTGCTTCTTTGGAAAAGCCAGATGGAAGTTGGGCGACTTTTTTTAGTATTTTAGAATCTTCATCAATCTTAAAAACTTCATCTGAATTTATGGCTATCAGGTAATTTTTATTGCTTTGAGTGAAAGAGCGTATAGGACCGGATGGGAATGGGGTTTTTAGGATTAAATCCCATACTCCTTCTACATCAAAATTCTTCCTTTTTTCCTTAAAATCCTTGCCATTTAAGTCTTTTGAAACTAAATCTTTCTTTTCATCCCAATGCTTTCTTAAAAACAATGGTTCATCAATATATTTGGCTATCATTGAATCATCCAAACTTAATATCCTTAAAATTCCTTCATGATTCAATATCAATAAATTTTCAGTTCCGTTTTTTAAAAATGAATAATCTAGCGTTTCTTCAGACTGTTGATGATTGTTTTGTTTGTAAAATTCATATATTGATTGTCTCTCAAATTGTTTTTTCAATGGAGTTGAAAAACTATTTGATTCGGCTCTAATCAAATTTCTTATCATATAAGAATTATGAGGCTTTTCTTTAATCTCTGGAAAATCTTTTTGAAATTTAATAAATTGTTCTTTTGTCATTAAAACAAGATATTCATTCCATATTTTTTTTCTATCATGTTGTGCAGAGTATCCAAAATCAATGAAATGAAATGTTAAAGAATCATTTGTCACAAAAAAAGAAGGGGTATTTTTTCTATGAAAATCATGAATTGGACCTATTGGAAATTCAAACACCTCAGATTTCTGATGGGCATCAGTTACTTGAAAAAAGTAACATTCGTTCGATGGAGATTCAATTAAACTATACTCACTACTCTCACTAATGATAATCGATAGTATTTTGTTGTTTTTAATCGAATCTTGGCCAACAAGGCTCAGTGAGATAAAGAAAAAGATGTATTTTATTTTATTCATAATTATTGATTCATAGGATCACTAAAGTAAATTGATAAAGGTTCAGATGTAGATATTTTTCTCATATGGATAAGCGAACAAGGTACATCGACTTCATCGGGAATATTATTAGAGTTACAATCAAAGTTAATATCTGGATCTGATTCATTTACAAGTATATATCTATGATAGCTAAAACCCGCAATCACGTCATTCTGAATAGTTTGTAAAACAAGATCAGGATTATCTGAATATTCAAAACTTACTCCATAAGAAGGATCATAATATTTATATGTTGGATCCGGTGGATTGGGATCATTAGGTTCAGGGTCATCTGAAATAATAATTCTTGCTATTTGATGGTTTTCAAAAAAAGATTTAGGATTTGAATTTGATTGTCCAGGAATGCCATCTAAATCAACAACTTCTTCAACAATCCATTCAAATTGTTGATTAATATTATTTGCATTATGAAAAGTTGGTCCTATATTTCCTGCTTGGCCAATTCCCGCTTTCAGAACATTTCTATGGGTATAATTGATTCCGTTTTTCAAGTATTCTGTACCATTTAAACTTGGAAATTCCCATTTTTTAATCAAAAAATTATTAACATTATCTAATCCTAAATCAATGGGATAATACCAAACATGATTGCCAGCATTATGAATACCTTGCATTTTCAGAAGGTCAATAAATAAAATTGAAAAAGCACCACATTGCCCATCCGCATATTGAAAATTTGATGGTCCTGTTTTTACATTTGAACTATGCAATATTGTTTGCGTATTAAAAGCACTACAAAAATAATTCCAATAATAGGTTAATTGAGTTTCATTATCAGCTTTAATGACAACCCTATTTTTAAAAACATTAAAAATAGATTCAACTACCTCCATTTTGGTTGTCTTACCAACTCCAGATTTGCATCCTATGTGCAACAAAGAATGTCTAATTGGCCTTGAAAAATGGCTAAATGCTAAATTGGAATTCGGAACTTTATGAGTTACATACAATTGATTACAACTTGAACCAACACTTGTCCAAGTGTTTCCATCATCAGTACTTATTTGCCAATTTATTTCGAATGGATCAGCGTAATCAACTAGATTGGCTAATAATGAGAAATTTGCTGTTATTGAATTAAACTCAATGTAGTCTGTTTCTACGGTAAAATTCCCACCAACATCAAATGTAAAGTTAAAATTATTCCCAGGAAGAAATCCATTTTCTCCTCTTATCAAGAGACTTGGTAAACTTTCACCTGAATCCAAACTATAATTAATTTTACCTGAAACCATCAATAATTCTCCACTGACATAGCATACTGGATACATTTTATTTTCCTCAGCTAGTTGAGTTATTTCAAAATGAGGTGCAGTATAATCTACATTATCATCATCGTTCACAACTGTAGTACTTCCTTCAAATGTAAGCTCAAGAATGCTTAGATTATATGGATTGGATATTCCAGTTATCATTATGTGTTGATCTCCATCACAACCTACAAAGCCACTGCCATCAGTTACTTCCACAAAATAGTCCATTACTCCTTCAAACGTAACTTCTATTAGAGGGTTGGCCTCATTTGAAATAACCATTCCATTGTTATCAATCCATATATAAGAATAAGGTTCTTTACCTCCAGAAGCAACTGGTGAACCACCCAATACTGTGGTAGCTCCAACAAAGACGTCTTTGTCTTCACCTGCATCTACAGTAAATGCAAATATGGATGATGGTAACAATAAACTAAAAACGCAAAACAAGAAAAGGTATTGTTTTTTCATATAATCTCATTTCTAGGTAGAGGTATTTTAATAGAACAATGGAATTTAACTGGATAAAGAAATCCCTGTAAAAAACACAGTCTTTTATTAAAGTTGTTTGTCAAACCCCTAAGGTTTAGTAAAATATATTGGGCTGGATTGATTCATCATTTCTAATCCACTGCTGCAAATATACACGGGGGGGGTATAAATGCAAATTTTTAACTTATTGAGGTGGTTTATCATGTGTTATGGGCTATTTGATTCGTATAGAATGTAGCTGACAGTTCGTGGGTTTCTATTTGATCTATACCTCAAAAAGACGATTCCTGAGGATAAATATGGAATCGTAGTCAGGAGACTACTATTAGAAAAAGCTTGCCACGAACTTGGGTGGTTTGGTTGGACTACAAATGAACAAATGGAATGTGGCTGACAGTTCGTGGGATTCCGGATATTTTCCTCCGCTTCGCTTCATAAAATTCCGGAATGACGGGTGGTTTGTGGATTGGCTCTCGTTCGTGACAAGCTCCACCTTGTCTCCCCGAATCCGGATACCGGACATCGGACATCGGACATCAGACATCGGACATCGGACATCGGACATCAGACATCAGACATCGGATAGACAGTTCGTGGGATTCCGGATATTTTCTTCCGCTTCGCTTCATTAAATTCCGGAATGACGGGTGGTTTGTGGATTGGCTCTCGGTCGTGACAAGCTCCACCTTGTCTCCCTGAATCCGGATACCGGACATCGGACTCCGGACTCCGGATACCGGACATCGGACATCGGACATCGGACATCGGATACCGCAAATATTTCCCCAATAATTTCGTTTTCCCTACAAGCTAAGTATTTTTGCAACATGATTAAAGTCGGTATATTCTTTGGAGGTCGTTCGAGAGAGCGCGAAGTTTCTTTTGCGGGAGGAAGGACTGTTTACGACAACCTAAATAAAAGCATATTTGAGCCTGTTCCCATTTTTGTGGACAGCTTCGGCAATCTGGTTTTACTGGATTGGGAATACATCTACAAAGGAAGCATTCGTGATTTTTATCCCCATCCCGATTTTTTAAAGAATAACAAGCGAAACATTCAGATTTATGCGGAGTCTTTGGGTGAAATTGATGAGAGCATCCAAGATGATTTGATCAATAAAATTGGAAGAAAAGTCGCGATCGACGAATTGAAATCACTAATGAATTTTGCCTTTCTCGCGCTCCACGGCAATTACGGGGAAGATGGCAGCATTCAAGGCATACTGGATTACCTTGGTATTCCGTTTTCGGGCTCAGGGATCTTGCCATCCGCAATTGGAATGGACAAAGCTTTTCAAAAGGAAATTTTTGCCAACAAATCCTATGGGAAAACCCGATTTACAATCATTTCACGAGAAGACTGGGAAAATGGGGATCAAAAAGCCATCTACCAATCTGTCGTTGATCAAGTAGGCATTCCTATGGTCAGCCGCCCCGCCAATCAAGGCTCCTCGATTGGAGTGGGAATGATGATGGAAGATGATTTCAACAAATTTTCTGAAAACATCCAAAAAGCACTGTTCATAGAAACAATTAAGGAAGCTGACTGGCAAGCGCTTTCAGCTGAGGAAAAAGAGGAATGGCTAAAAAACCTTTGCGACCTTCGATCTGACATTGGCCTTCCTGTCAGAATTGGCGAGGAGACGATTTACCATCCAGATGCTTTGTTTGATTTTATTGAAATGCATTTCACGAAAACAAAAGAAAACCTAAGTATTCAGGCCATTGACAATGAAAGAGAAGTCTTGCTAGAGGAATTTATAGACGGCAAGGAGTTTTCTTGCATCGTTATGAAAACTGAAAACGGTGAAATTATTTCACTTCCTCCAACTGGCATTTTAAAAGGAACAGAAATTTTTGACTATCGATCAAAGTACTTGCCGGGAATGGTGCGCAAGGTTACGCCAATCGATCTGCCAAATGATCAAATTCAGGAGATCAGAAAAGAGTGCGTTGAACTATTCAAGTTCATGCGTTTTGATGTTTATGCCAGAATTGACGGTTTCATTCGCGAAGATGGTTCCATCGTTTTGAACGATCCCAATACTACCTCCGGGATGCTTCCCTCTTCTTTCTTTTTTCACCAGGCTGCTGAAATTGGATTGAATCCCTCTCAGTTTTTGACCTTTTTGATCAGACAATCCATTCAGGACAGAATTGAAAGCATAAGAAGCAATCCTAAAAATATGGGCTTGCTCAATCATTTAGATGAGCAAATTGAACTGTTCAAAAATGATTCCGGGAAACAATTGAGAATTGCCATCATCATGGGCGGATACTCTTCCGAAAGACACATTTCAGTCGAAAGTGGCAGAAATATTTATGAGAAGCTCGCCTCATCAGAAAAATATGAGCCGATCCCAATATTTTTAAGCGGATCGAGTGAAAGTTACAAGATGCATCAGATTCCGATCAATCTTTTGCTAAAAGACAATGCCGATGACATCAGTGATAAAATCTACCATTTCAAAAAACATGACTTGGTAGAAGAAATTAAATCGGAATGTCGATTGGTAACAGATAAATATGCCAATGCCGAGACCAGTTTGGATCAACCAATCCTATTAGATTTCGATGATTTGAAAGCCAAGGCCGATTTTGTGTTTATAGCCTTACACGGTCGACCGGGTGAAGATGGGGATTTGCAGCAAAAGCTGGAGCAAATGGGTCTTCCTTACAATGGTTCACCCGTTCACAGTTCACAAATCACGATAGACAAATACCGAACCAATCAATTATTAAAATCAGAAGGTTTTATCATTTCAGACCAATTAGTGGTTAAAAAGGAAGATTGGTTGAAAAGTGCGGAAGAATTTCACCAAAAAATTTCAAACTTTAGAAACTTCCCTGTAATCGCTAAGCCAATTGACGATGGTTGTAGTTCTGCGGTGAAATTAATAAAAAACCAAGAACAGCTAAAATCCTTTAGTCAGTTGATATTCAGAGACAAAGAGGAATTGGATTCAAGAGCTTGTGAAGTGTTGGGATTGAAGCTCAATGAAATTTTTCCTCAAAAAACCTGTTATTTAGTAGAAGAGTATACTCAAAAGAAAAATGCGGTTCATTTTCTTGAGATTACGGGTGGTTTGTTGAGTAAAATGGACGGAAATTCGATGGTTTATGAGGTTTTTGAGCCCTCAGAGGTATTGGCAAGTAATGAAGTGTTATCTTTGGAGGAAAAATTTCTAGCTGGAGAAGGTCAAAATTTGACACCTGCGAGATTCGCAAAAACTCCAGAAGAAAACCAAAGGATTTCAAAATTAGTGAGAGCTGATTTATTAAAAGCTGCCAAAATACTTGGAATCGAAGGATATACAAGGATTGACGCTTTTGTTAGAGTTTTCGAATCTGGAATCGTTGAAACCATTGTTATTGAGGCTAATTCTCTTCCTGGAATGACTCCAGCAACGGCAATATTTCATCAAGCAGCCATAAATGGATACAAACCGTATGAATTTATAGATGCTATTATTAATTATGGAATGAATCAAGTTTCAAAAGTAGTATAAAAACAGCCTAGCTTTCCTTTGGTGTTATCACCAAAGGTGGTATCAAATTGAAACGGATTAAAACCCGAACAACTAACTATCTGAATAAATAACTGAATGCGCACCATATTATATAATTTACTCGCTTTTATTGTTATCAGCTTTCTAATTTTTGGGGCTGTTACTTTAGGTTTAAATAAATATACCAGACATGGAACAAGTATAACAGTAGCCGATTTCAAAGGCATGACTGTTGATCAATTGGATGAATATATTAAGAACAAACCATTGAATTACAGGGTGGTTGACTCCACTTTTGTTAGTGATAAATTACCTGGAACTATACTAGAACAAAATCCCGTAGAAGGCAAAAGAGTCAAACAAGACAGAAGGGTTTATTTAACCATTAATGCCTCTGTTCCTCCGAAAATTCAAATGCCTGACCTAATCAGCTCCAGTTTAAAGAACGCAAAAATTCAATTGGAGAACAATGGATTGGTTTTGGGTAAAACCATATTCAAACCTTGCTTAGGTAAAAATACGGTCAGTGAAACAGTCATGGACGACAAGCCATTGAAAAAAGGCCAGGAAATTTTTAAAGGAAGTAAAATTGATTTGATTCTTTGCGACGGAATTGGAAACAAGCCTATTGAAGTTCCAGATTTGGTGGGCCTTAGCTATGTAGAGGCGATTTCAGTTCTTCGTTTGTCAGAATTGAGTGTTGGTGCCATCATGAAAGATGAGGGCGTCTATAACTTAGAAGCTTCCTATATTAGAAGACAAACACCTCAATCAGATTCATACAACATGATAAAAATCGGTGAGCCAATTGACCTTTATTTGCAGAAAGAAAAGGTTGTACTGGATGAAATGATAGAGTCTGATTTCAATTATGAAATGCCAGCTACACAGCCAGCTCAAAAGAAAATTATTGATTTCAACAATCCAGCAAGTTTTCCTGATGAAATAAAGAAAGTGGACAGTACCAATATGAACTCAGCCGAAAAAAGAATCATTGATTCTATGAAAGCCGTCATTGATCAAAAATTCGATAAGGACGGTTGGAAGCAAGAAGAGAAGGAAGAGGAAGACGATTCCAATGATTTGGATTATTAAAATAAAACCCTGCCCGTTTCAACTATTAACACAATTGAAACAATAAATAAGACCATTTTACGATAGATATTAGACAGAATAGGACGAAAATAATGAAGAATATAATATACATTTTGATTTCCTTTTTTCTCATAGGAAACATAACTGCTCAGGAAATCATAAGCCCCCTTCAATTCAACCCTGCTTATCCACAACAAAGCAATTTAAGACAAAACGTTGGGCTGGATTTAATCTGTGATGATGGCATTTTCGATTTCATGATTACTGAGACCATCAATCCCGCCTGCCAATCAGACGACGGTAGCATTGAAATATTGGTCAATGCTGGGGACGATAGTTTTGACTTTTACCTCAATAGTGAATTGGTAGGAAACAGTTCCAACCCATCTTTTACTTTTGAAAACTTGACAGCAGGGCCATACACTATCAATGTAATTGGAAATTCCAATAGAAGCTGTCAGCAGTTTACAACCTTAAACAATGCAGGCGTACAAGACATTAACGTTGATTTATTTATAACCATACCAGCCTTTTGTGGAGATGGAAGATTAGAAAAAGCACCGGGAATTGATACCACACTCCGTAACTGGAATATTTTCACAGGGGAGGAGGAGTTGGTTGGAACACTAAATAACTTCTTTGGATTTTTCAACCTGGCTCCGGGCGACTACTATATTATTGAACAAGGAGCGAGTGACAGTTGTCAGGCATTTTTACCATTTACCATTGACATCGAAATTTACAATAATCTACCCTTCACTGATGATTTTGCAGACGAGCTAATTTTTCCAAAAAATGCCTATTGGGCAGATAAACAAGCCTTCATTAACAGAACTTTTGCTTTGAATCCTTGGACATTGGGAGTGGCAACCTTGGATGGATTAGACGATGATGGAAGACCCTATGTCAGTTCAGATGTTCTGGTAAACGGCTCGGCTGACTCTTTGACTTCTCGTCCATTTTGTTTGGACGGAGTTGAAAATTCAGATTCTCTTTACCTGAGTTTTCTTTTCCAAGCCCAGGGAATCAGCGATTTTCCAGATGAGATAGATTCTTTATTTGTTGAAATAAAAGATGACAGTCAAAATTGGCATACAATCTGGTCTGTTGGTGGTCTGGATACCAGCTTGGTGAATGATGAATTCACACAGGTAATTCTTCCAGTTATTGATGATACTACTTCAAGTGCAACATTCTTTTTCAATGGTTTTCAGTTCCGATTTAGAAACACTGCTACTATAACGGGAATAAACGATCCTTGGCATCTTGACTATATTCAATTGGATACAGCAGGATCTTTTCTTAGCAGAATAATCCAAAATGATTTTGCGCACGTTTATGATATGAGACCAATATTGAAGAACTACTCGGCTATGCCTTGGGATCAATTTTACAATTATCAAGACGAGGAGTTGATCGATTCCTTAAGATTTACTTTTAGAATCAATGACAATGATCCAGCATCAAGTGCCAATATAAAATACGAAGTTTTTGAGCTTTGCGATTCTATTGACATTGCATCGGACAGCCTGTTGTCGAATATCAATGGACCATTGAGCCAAACCAATACGCAAGCTTTGAAATTTACTGATGAGCCGTTTGAGGACCTTTCAGAAGGAAAAGATCCAGGCGAGAACATTGTGGTTCGTTGCGACCTTACTTACGCGCCAAACTCTAATGACAACAATGCAATAAACGACAAGCTTCAATACAATCAAATATTTTCGAATTACTATTCCTATGATGATGGAACCGCGGAACGCGCATATGGTCTGCTAGGAAATGGTGCACAAATTGCTGTTGAGTTTGACTTAAATGAAGAAGTCTGGTTGAAAGGGATTCAAATATATTTCACCCACATTGTCGGCGATGTTTCTGCAAATGGTTTTGACATAAAAGCTTGGTACGATATTGACAAAGGAGACAATGATATTGCGAGAGACGACAGTTTAATTGCCATTCGCTCTGGTTTAATTCCGATTTATACAGGAGAAGTCGGTGGCTTTACTACTTATCTATTTGAAGATTCTGTCAAGGTTGATAGTACCTTTTATATTGGAATGGAACAATACGACAAGGACATTTTAAACATTGGTTTTGATGTAAACAATGTGGTATATGATACTTCATACATCATTCAAGATACGACCATAGACAACTATACGCATCTCTATGCAGGTGAAAAAACTTTCTACAATACCAATGGAGTTTGGTTGGAATCTATCATTCCTGGTGCTATTATGATCAGGCCAATAGTTGGTCCAAGAGAAGTTTGGCAAACTGGTATTAGCGAAGCATTGCCGAAAAAGTTTGACTTCAAATTGTATCCTAATCCAGCAGAAAATTACATCAACATTGATCTGAACATTTCAAGTAACAATCGACAAGATGTAGCTTATTACAGTATTTTCGATTTTTCTGGTAGAAAGATCAACAGCGATGTGCTCTATGATACGACCATTGATATTGGCAACTTGGGTTCTGGGATGTATATTTTACAACTAGAAGATCAGGATGGTAAAAGCTTAGGTAGAAAGAAGTTTGTGAAATATTGAAATGAAACTTTAGTTCAGTATTGTCAACCCAAGCTTAATAGGAAACCTTAATCGATGATTTCCATTAAAACGGATTCCCCTTTAGATTGATCACCACTGGTCCATTGCCACTTTTCGTTTAGAAAAATGCAACCATTCCTAAATTCAGGAATGGATTCACAATGGCCGGTCATAAAATCGCCATTGGTATTTTGATGTTGGTAGTGAAATTTTAGTTTACCATTTTTAAAAGCGCCGCTAAGTGTCCCAAAAAGGACTGCCCCACCCTCGTAAGTAGCCCAAACAATTTCATTCTTTTGACGGTAATGAAATACGGTGTCAGAATTGACTTCACCAGTTCCTCCCATTGAAAATAGTTTGAATTTTTTGTTGTGAAGATTTACTTTATCATTTGCTGGAAAAGGCTCCTCTATTCTATCGCCTCTGGTTGTGGGTTGTGAAATCACAATGAACTCCAGAATAACCGGATAAGTGTTTTTTATTTTATGCTTCACTCCTGGTAAAACATGGATGCCTTCGCCAGCACGAATCTCATGCACTTCAATCTCCCCATCTTTTTCAATTTCAAAATTGGCTCTACCACTCAAAATATAGAAAAACTGCTGACTGAAATTGTGAAAATGATATACTTCTTCGCTTCCCTCCGGCATGGCTTCCTCTATCACAGACAAGCCCTCGGATTTCACCAAATGCCATCCAATGCAATCGGCTCCCCAATTGTATTGCTCTGAAGTTGTTTTGTTAATTTTCATAGTGTTGAATTTTGAGCTCCAAGCTCTAAGCGCTGTTTTAAGAGCTGCTTTTTTTCCAAGTGAAACGATACCATAAAAACCTTTGGCTTATTGGCTTATTGGCTCAAAGCAATGCTAAAGGCCAATAGCTAACAGCCTGAGTTCGACTTTTAACTTATTAATATTCAATTGATAAAGTAATTAGAATTTTAATTTAGCGAATAATTGGACATTTGTCATTTTAGCGTAAGAATTTTCTTAAATCCGTTAAGAAAAAAATCCTGTTTGAGCCTCACTTAAGTTAATCTTTCCAACTTTCGAATACCCAATTGAATCGAATAAATGTTTGATTAGCGAGTTTATTTTTTTTAGGGTTTA
>CALBCY010000273.1 GCA_937927195.1 uncultured Chitinophagales bacterium | reverse complement strand
TACTGGATATGATGATAAAATTGATCAAGGCCGAGGCGAAAAACGTAGTTCTAGCCATAGCTAAAGCGAGGCTTTTCAACGAAGGCATTTGATTAATTTTAATCATTTATGTGCGACATTTTATGGTTTAAATCGTATAAGCCTTAAAAACGCAAAAATCTCAGCATTAAGCATAAAAAAAGCCCCAATTTTCATTGGAGCTTTTTTGTGTATTGTATCTATTTATTTTGTAAAATCCTATCCAAGAATTTCAGCAAGTTTGGCCTCCAAACGTGGACCTCTTAAGTTCTTTGCAACGATTTTACCATCCTTACCAATAAGGAAAGTTGCTGGGATAGACCTAACACCATAAGCTTTTGCTGGAGCAGAACTCCAGTATTTCAAATCACTTACATGACCAGGCCAAATCATTCCATCTTTTTCTATTGCCTTGACCCAACGGTCTTTCGACTTGTCCAATGAAACGCTGAATACTTCAAATCCTTTAGATTTGTACTTGTTGTAGGCTTTCACCACTGCAGGGTTCTCTTTACGACAAGGACCGCACCACGATGCCCAGAAATCAAGTAATACAACTTTGCCTCTCAAATCAGACAATTTCATCGTTTTTCCATCTGGTGTTGGCAGTACTATGTCAGCAGCCTCAGCACCTACGCCAGCTACTTTATCTGCTTTTTGTTTGCTTTCTTCTTGATCCATGTATCGCTTAAGATTCGTGGTCAAAAATGCAGAAGGAATTTCTGCCTGCATTTTAGCCAAACCCTTTTTATAAAGGTCTTTGCCATCTGCATAAGGAATATACAACATGGCTAGATAAGCCAAAATTGGTGATTTAGTATTGTCAATGTAATCTGAAACAAAAGCTTTATCGATTGTCTGTCCGTTTTTGGTTTTTTCAGTCAATGCCTGCATTCCATCCAACTCTTCATTGCCAGAAACAACAGGATTTCTGGAATCTTGCATATCTATGCTAACGTTGATATCGTAATTGTCCAAAATAATTTGAACTGGAATGTTGCCAACCATCAAACGAACCAAATCTTTTTCAGTAGCCTTTCCAGCCATGGCAAAAGTCCCATTAGCCCGAACACTTGCTGTGTCTAAAGTTTCGGTTTTTCTACCTCTAACTCTCTGTAAATTCACCTTGGTTCCTATTGGGAAATTAGTGGCCGTTCCTTCTATTAAATAGCCTCCATCAACTCTGGGTATAGAGTTTGTACTTTTTTTGTTGGCTCCATTTTGATTACATCCTGCGGAGATCACAAAAATTAAAGCAAAAAAAGTTGAAAGCATTGCAAAATTAGTTTTCATACTGCGATTTCGATTTTATCAAATTTATATTCTATTGTCTTATTTTTCGTCTAGTTTGGAAGCGAATAACTTTTTCGCTTCCTGTGGATTTACTTTTCCTTTGGATTCTTTCATTAACTCACCAATGATCATACCTAACAATTGCTTTTTGCCATTTTTATAGGCTTTTATAGGTTTTGACTTCATTTGGACGCCCTTCTAGAATGATATCAATTATTTCTAGCACAAAGTTATCATCACTTTTTACAATTAGGTTAAGTTTTTCAGCTAATTCTGCCACATTTTTGTTAGAATCCGCTAAAATAGCAGGAAAAAGCTTTGAATTCGCTGCTAGGTGATTTATTTATTTCAACACTAAATAAATTATTTTGCTTCAATCTAAGCATCATTTAACGAGAATTTAAGGGAATATTAACCCAAAGTCCTGTTTTTGAGACCAATCTCAATTTTTATGCGCTGTATTTGCCAAGCAATTAGGCTTCTTCTGCAATGATTCTTGCTTCAGAAATGGCTTGGCCTAATCCAGCAGTTTCTTTTCCACCAGCCGTCGCATAAAAATCCTGACCACCGCCACCGCCTTTAATGTGCTTGGCAATTTGTCTAATGATCGTGCTGGCATTCAAGCCCTTTTGACCAGGCAGTTCTTTGTCCATGATAACACTTAAATGTGGTTTGCCATTTAAGTTGGCACCAAAGACCGCAAGCAAACCTGGTACCTCTCTTTGTAGGTCGAATGAAATTTGTTTGATCAGATCAGCATTGCCAATTTCCAATTCTTCACTAATGAATTTTATTCCATTCAAATCCTCAATCTTTCCTTTGAGCACATTTTTTAAATCACCTGCTTGTTTTCTTTCAAACTGATCCAATGATTTTCTAAGCTCAGTGTTTTCTTCTGAAAGTTTTTGTACTCTTTCAACAACGCCTTTTGGATTTTTAAATACGGATCGAACCGTCTCCAATTCTGCCAATTCTTTGTTCATCCATTCATAAGCTTTTTCACCTGTCAAAGCTTCAATTCTTCTTACTCCTGCAGCAACCGAGGTTTCAGTTATTATTTTACAAAAGCCTATTTCACCAGTAGCCTTGACATGCGTCCCTCCGCAAAGTTCTACAGAATAATCCTTGTCAAAAGTGATGACTCTTACTTCGTTTCCATACTTTTCACCAAACAAAGCCATGGCGCCCATTTCAACTGCTTCGTCAAAAGGAACCTCTCTTTTTTCATCTAGTGAAATGTTGGCCCTGATTTTTTCATTGATCATTTTTTCTATGGAATGTAAATCCTGTTCTTCCACTTTAGCAAAATGTGAAAAGTCAAATCTCAACTGATCTGGATGAACCAATGAGCCTTTCTGATTGACATGCTCCCCCAAGATATTTTTCAATGCGGCATGCAGCAAATGAGTTGCTGAATGGTTAGCATTGGATTTGTTCCTTCTTTTAATGTTGATTCTGGCAATGACCGGACCTTCTGGATTGCTTGGCATTTTATCAACAATGTGAATAATCAGGTCATTCTCTTTTTGAGTGTCTTTGACTTTGATTTCCTGACCATCAACGATTAAAATTCCAACATCGCCAACTTGTCCACCGCTTTCAGCATAAAATGGCGTTTTATCCAATACAATTTGAAAAGCGTCTTTCTTTTTAATATTGACTTTTCTGTATTTGGTAATTTTGCTGAAAGTTTCCATTTCATCATAACCAACAAAAGCGACGTCTTTTTGATCGATTAGCACCTTCCAATCACCAGTTTCTACAACCGAGGCTGCTCTAGCTCTTTCTTTTTGTTGTTTCATTGCTGCGTCAAAACCTGCTTCGTCTACTTCAATGCCAACTTCTGATGCCATCAATTTGGTCAAATCAAGCGGGAATCCAAAGGTGTCATACAATTCAAAAGCAGTTGCTCCATCAATGTTTTTATCCTTGATTTGATCAAATCTTTTAAGTCCAGAAGCAAGGGTTTTTAAGAAGGAGTTTTCTTCTTCCAAAATGACCTTTCCAACGAAATCCTGATTCGCTTTCAATTCTGGAAAAACATCCGCGAATTGGTCCGCCAAGACAGGTAGCAATTGAAACAAAATAGGTTCTTTATAATTCAACACGCTGTAAGAATATCGAACAGCTCTTCTCAATATTCTTCTGATAACGTAACCAGCTCCAGTATTTGAAGGCAATTGTCCATCTGTGATGGTGAATGAAATGGCTCTGATGTGATCAGCCAAAACCTTTATAGCAATATCTGATTGTTTGTCTTTTCCTTGTTTTACGCCTGTTATTTCAGAAACCTTATTCATCAAAGGAACAAAAATGTCTGTGTCGTAATTTGATTTCACGCCCTGCAATACCATTGCAAGCCTTTCAAAACCCATTCCAGTATCTATGTGCGCTGCTGGCAATGTTTCTAGCTCACCATTGGCTTTTCTATTGAATTGAATGAAAACCAAGTTCCATATTTCAATCACTTCAGGATGATCCATGTTAACAAGCGTCTTGCCGTCTTGTTTGGCTCTTTCATCATCGTCCCTTATGTCAACATGTATTTCACTACAAGGGCCACAGGGGCCTGTATCGCCCATTTCCCAGAAGTTGTCCTTTTTGTCAAATTCCAATATTCTATCTTCTGAAATAAATTGTTTCCAAATATCCTTTGCTTCGTTATCCAATTCAAGATTTTCTTCTTTTGCCCCTTCAAATATTGAGACGTACAATCTGTCCTTTGGAATTTTATAAACCTCAGTTAATAACTCCCATGCCCAGGAGATGGCTTCTTTTTTGAAATAATCTCCAAAGGACCAATTGCCCAACATTTCAAACATGGTGTGGTGATAAGTATCAACACCAACTTCTTCTAAGTCATTTTGCTTACCGGAAACCCTCAGGCATTTTTGAGTATCAGTCAGTCTGGTGATTTGAGCCTCCTTGTTTCCCAAAAAATAATCTTTAAATTGATTCATCCCCGCATTTGTAAACATTAAAGTGGGATCATTCTTTAAGACAATGGGAGCAGAGTCAACGATTTGGTGGCCTTTGCCCTTGAAAAACTCAAGGAATGTATTTCTTATATCAGTCGATTTCATGTAAATTATATATCTGCGTTTTTGAAAATTGACAACTATTCTTAACTTTGGTCCTGCAATAAATTTATTTTGCGAAAGAATTGCGCTAAGCATTTAAAATTAATTGCTGTCAAAAAGTTCACGAAGTTAAGGATTTATTCAAAATTTTATGGGAAAAGATAGCTACTACTATAATACTTCAACCCTCCGTTACGAAAAGATAGAGGTGTCTTGGAAACTCCG
This sequence comes from uncultured Chitinophagales bacterium, assembly GCA_937927195.1. Taxonomy (GTDB): domain Bacteria; phylum Bacteroidota; class Bacteroidia; order Chitinophagales; family UBA2359; genus JAHDGP01. Next base: position 1,942 of record CALBCY010000273.1, on the reverse strand, counting down.
TATGTTGAAACTGTTCGGATTTCTATGTGCGGCACTTGTATGTGCTTTTCTAATAGTTGTTATATCATTCAAATACATCGAATCGCCTACGGAAAAGGCCTTGAAGAGAGATTTGGAGGATATCAACCTATTTGTAGGTCAATTGGAAAAGAACAATGGAAGAAATCAAAAAATTCTCGAGGAACTACAAAGTCGAGACGATAATATTTATCGAGTAATTTTTGAAGCAGAGCCTATCCCGTCTACCATTAGAGATGTTGGAGTAGGAGGGAGTCAGAAATACAAACAGATGGACAACTTGCCTAATTCTGATCTTTTGACTTCTGTTGCTGGGCAATTGGATAAAATTGAACGACAAATTTATGTTCAGTCCAAATCTTATGACATGATTACTGATTTGGTAGAGAACAGAGAAGAGTTCAATGCTTGTAGACCTGCAATTCAGCCAGTAAATAATAAAGACTTGACAAGAGTGGCCTCTGGATATGGAATGAGAATACATCCAATCTATAAGACAAGAAAAATGCATTATGGAATGGACTTTACTGCACCAACAGGAGCGGATGTTTATTCAACTGGAAAAGGTAAAATATACAAGGTTCAAAAATCATCTCGTGGTTATGGCTACAACATTATAGTTGATCATGGCTTTGGATTTAGAACAAGATATGCTCACTTGAGTGAAATTTTAGTAACAAAAGGCCAAAAGGTCAATCGTGGAGACGTAATAGGAAAGGTTGGAAATACTGGATTGTCAACTGCTCCTCACTTGCATTATGAAGTAATCAAGATGGAAACCAATAAAAAAGGGAAAGCGGTTGAAAAGCGAGTTGACCCAGTTTATTATTTCTACAATGATTTGAGTCCAGAAGAGTACGAGCAAATGATAGAACTTTCATCAAAAGTAAGCCAATCATTTGACTAAAATCCTCAATTTTTCTTTAAGCGAACAGGCCTTAGTGCTTGTAAATCAATAGTATCGGTTAAAAAAAATATCAAACATTTATTGTTTTGTATATTTTTTTATTGTAATATTGAAACAGTTTAAGTGAAAAATTAATTATGGAAACACGCAAATTGTACTACTCTATAGGAGAAGTAGCGTCCATTCTGGACGTAAAATCCTCACAAATAAGGCATTGGGAAAAGGAAATTAAAATCCTCAATCCCAAAAAGCAATCCAATGGCGCCAGAGCTTTCACCACAAAAGATATCGAAAACCTTCGCTTAATCATTCATTTGGTTAAGGATTTGGGATATACTTTACCCGGAGCCAATAAGAAATTGATGAAAAGTGGCAAAGCCACGATGGATAATTTCAACATGATTCAACGCCTAAAAAAAATCAAGAGTTTTTTGGTTGATATGAAGAGCCAGAAGAATCAGGCCAAGGCTGCTGTGAATCAGGCTCATATGCAAAATGTTGCTCAACAAAGTTCTGCAGAGCAGACTGTTGCAAAACAAACTATTGTTCAGAGGAGCGTGGCCCAACAAAGTGTTGTTAAAACAAATGTTTCGCACAATGTTCCAACTGTTCAACATGAAATTGTTAAACAGAAACTACAGGCTGAAGAATTGATTGTTCCGCCGAAGCATTTATGATTTAGAATCTGAGTTTGTTGTGTTTTTTATTAAGCCATTGCTTGATACCCATACTTCAATAATAGCCAAGCAGAATTATTTTCTTTTAACTGGTCGTAGTAGTGTTCCAGAAACAAAAAGTCTTTATCTAGGTGAAGTCTCCCGACTTCTCCTAAATATTTTCGTAATTTTTTCTCCCTGAAACAAAATGTGAAAAGTAGTTTTTAACTACTTGCTTTTACTTCGATGACATCGCCTTGTACAATTTTACAGCAGAAGTTTTACAAACTACTTTATTTAAACCTCTTGCACAGCATGAAATAATCAAGATATTAAAGTGAAGTTTGTAAACTTCACTTAG
>CALBCY010000272.1 GCA_937927195.1 uncultured Chitinophagales bacterium | reverse complement strand
AACCATGTCTCTGCTTGCCATCTCCTTCAGTAATTACACAATCTTCAGCGTAAAACTGGTCTAAAGCTTCCATAGATTTTCCTTCACCAATCATTGCATAAAGTTGACTAGCTTTTTCTAAATAACTCATAAATAAATAATTTTTTAAAAGTGATTAATGTATGAATACTGCCTTTAAATACCTGTGAATTAGGAATTTAGTTACAAGATCTGCAAAAATATTCAAATATTTGTTTAACAATTAGTTAATTGAAATGTTAAAAGATGCAAATTCAAGCTGGATCTTTCTTTTTCGCTCAATACCATTGTTTGCACAAAATTTATTTAATTTTATACTTTGGCCCAATGAACAATACTGAACACATGCTGAATGTTTTTGTGGCCTTGTATTAAGCCTTGTATTAAGTTACATAACATAATTTTACTGTTTTGAAATCTCCTATTAATTATCCAAAAAAACGCTCAATACTAGAATAAAATATGGAATACATACCTGGAATATTATTAGGAATTGGCTTGAGTGCAGCGGTGGGCTTTAGAATTTTTATACCCTTTTTATTTATGGGTTTAGCGGGTAAAATGGGTTTGATGGGCCTAACTGAGGGGATGGCTTGGATGACGACCACACCGGCCCTCTTGGCCTTTGGAACGGCAACTGCGCTCGAAGTTGCTGCCTACTTCATCCCTTGGTTCGACAACCTTCTAGATGGAATAACCACACCTGCAGCCTTTGTTGGTGGAACAATCATGATGAGCAGTGCTGTCATTGAAATGGACCCACTTTTACAATGGTCCCTTGCAATTATTGCTGGTGGAGGAACTGCTGGAATCATCAAAGGAGGCTCTGCAACAACCCGTTTGGCCTCCACTGGAACGACTGGCGGATTGGCCAATCCATTGATTGCTGGTTTCGAAACATTTTTTGCGATATTCCTTACTGTTTTCAGTCTTTTCATTCCAATTCTTACTGGTGTCTTGGTGCTGTTCGTTTTGTTTTATGCCATCAAACGATTGATTAAATGGAGGGCACGAAAAAGTAAATTGCCAAGCAAAAGATGAGCATTCAATTTCAATCAAATCAAGAATAGGATAGGGGATGATAGAAGAAATGATCAAATTGGAATATGGAAATGGCCAATTCATCGCCTTGTGGAAGTTGTATCGCCACGAAACAACAGAAACAACAGAAACCGCACACAGCAATAGCGATAAAAACATATTTTTAACCCATGGCACCTTTTCAAATAAAAAGGTCTGTATGGGCATTACTGAGTATTTGGTCAAGGAGGGGTATATTTGTTGGATAATGGAATGGCGAAACCACGGTTCCAGCGCTCCTGTAAAAGAAAAGTTTAATTACGAATCTGTTGCCTTAATGGAATATCCATTGGTTTTTAATTACCTTATAAATGAGTTAGACATAAATGCAGTGGATTGTGTTTTGCACAGTGGAGGAGGATTGTGTCTGGCTATGTTTTTAATCAATAATCCTAAATACAATAACAACATAAAGAGAACGGCCATGTTCGGTAGTCAGTCCTTTGGAGCAGCCCATAATTTCACCAACACTTTAAAAATCCAACTTGCGAAGATTCTAAATAAAATCGTCGGAATTACGCCCGCTAAACTGGTCGGCAGTCCTCACAACGAAACCTATTATTTAATGAAGCAATGGTACAATTGGAACTTGGAAGGGAATTTCATTGGAATCAAGGGCAATGATTACAGAGCGGAGATGGACAAGATCAAAACGCCCATTCTGTCAATTTGCGGATCAGGAGATGATTTCATCGCACCAATTGAAGGTTGTAAGGCTTTTCTTGACTGTTTCAACAACCCAAAGAATAAATTACTGATTTGTGGAAAAGAAACGGGCTTCAAAGAAGATTACAATCACAAACGTTTGATTTACTCGAGCAATGCACGCAAAGAAATTTATCCCTTGGTAGCTGATTGGCTTGCGAAATAGCATCAGGAATTCAAATAAACACTATTAGACTTGTAATATCAAATTTAATATAGAAGCCCAGGTAAATAAAAAAGGATGGTCGACACACGAGGGGAAATCAACCATCCTAATTTAACTATCAAAATCACTAAAACCGTTTATCTATTTTGTGACAAGCATTTTTGTCCTTTATACAGTATATTAGCAGTATATTAGGCCGTTGTCGTGTTGACTTGTGAAATCAATCGGTAACCTTTACCGTGAATATTTTTGATTTCAACAGTATCATCCACCTTCAAGTATTTTCTCAGTTTAGTAATATAAACATCCATACTTCTTGCGGTGAAATAATTACTTTCTCTCCAGATTTTTTTCAAAGCATCATCACGTTCCATCACATCATTGATGCTTTCGCAAAGCATTTTGAGCAAATCAGCTTCTTTTGAAGTCAATCTGATTTCTTCTTCACCATGTTGCAAAATCTGCAGCTTGTGATCGAAGTGGAATATTCCAAAATCAAATTCGTTTTGCTCAACTTTATTTTTGATACCAGATTGATATCTTCTTAGAATGGCGTCAATCCTCAATTGAAGTTCCTCCATGCTAAAAGGCTTGGTCAAATAGTCATCACCACCAATTTTGAATCCTTCTATTTTGTCTTCCTTCATAGACTTGGCAGTCAGGAACAAAATAGGCACGTTCTCATTGATTTGGCGAATGTTTCTCGCAAGCGAGAAGCCGTCGAGTTTAGGCATCATTACATCCAGAATACAGAAGTCAAATTCTCCTTTGTTGAAAGTGTCCCATGCAATTTCTCCATCTTCACAAAGATTCACCTCAAAGCCTTTTATAAAAAGGTATTCTTTCAATAACAAACCTAGATTGGGGTCATCTTCGGCTAATAATATTTTAGTTTTCTTACTCATAATTATAGAGTTGTTGTTTTTAATTTTTTTAGGTTGTACAATTTATTGTATAAATTGTATTGTTTAAGCTAAGTCCAAATCCACAGCATTTCTTGGGAAAAACAGTTGGAATAGAGAACCTTGATTTGGTTTACTCTTCACCTTAATTTTTCCGCCATGTGCTTCCGTCATTAGTTTAACGTAACTAAGTCCCAAACCGAAGCCTTTCACATCATGAACATTTCCTGTTGGTACTCTGTAAAACTTATCAAAGATCTTAGTTTGCACATCTTTATTCATTCCTATTCCGTTGTCTTTGAATGAAACCACTATTCCTTCTTCTGTGTCTTCAGTGCTAACACTTATGGCTGGCATTTTAGGAGAATATTTAATGGCGTTATCAATTAAGTTGTTAAAGATGTTCGTCAAATGAACACGGTCTGCTTCAATAACGGGAGAGGCCGAAGAAAAATTGTGAGCCAGTTCACCATTTTTTTGTTCAATCTGAAATAATGAATGCTTCATGACCTTTTCTAACAATTCATGCACATTCAATTTTTCATAACTGAGTTTAGTTTTACTCTTCTCTATCTTCGCTATTTGCAATACCCTCTCGATTTGATTACCCAGTCGCTGATTCTCATCTTGAATAATTTTGACATATCGGTCTTTGCTATCTGTTGGGACACCAGCGTCCAAAAGCATTTCAGATGCCAGTTTAATCGTCGATACAGGAGTTTTAAGCTCATGCGTCATATTGTTGATGAAATCAGTTTTTAGTTCTGACAACTTCTTTTGACGAAGCATGGTGTTAATCGCATAATAGAAACAGTAAACTATAGTTGCTATGAATAGAAAGGCAAACAAAGGAAACAAACTACTACAAAAAATAGAACTTAAAGTGGCTTGTTTCTCTGGAAACTTTAGCGTCAAATAGTTAGCTTTTCTATCTATATCATTTGGAAAGAGTAGGGTGCTGTAAGTAGGCATGGTTGAATTCTCCTTGTCAAATCGAGCACTTTCCAAAACTGGATTTCTAAGTTCATTAATCACTGCCCATTCCGGAGCGGACTTAATTCCCTGTAAATCCAATTCTTCCTTAATGATTTTATCAAGGTTGAAATTTTTAAGCCTATCTTCGATTTTTCTTTCCCTTGCTGCCATCTTTTTTGTAGCTGTGTTTACAGCAAATTGGTATAAATCAGCAAAGTTCGGTGTTTCATTTTCTAATAAAACTTTCATTACATTTTCAACCTTCAACTCATTGGGAATGGTATCATCTTCCATGTAAGTTTTGAAACGGTCAAGCGGAGCAGTCGAAGTGAAATTTACATACTCAGGGTCAGTACTATTAGATTTAAGATCATTCAGTTTGTATTGGTTTTCCGTATTTAGAACAGAATCAATGCCCACTAAATGGGTAACCAATATGCCTTGGTTATTTTTACTGTTATCTGTAATGATTACCTCATTTTTTTTATTGGTACTATCTATGATTACTTCATAACTGGATAAATATTCATGATTTTCACAATCATGAATACTTATTTTATAATTCAACCTTATACTGTCATTCGAAATGTCATAATCAAATTTCTCTATCGTCTTACATCGTGGCTGCCAAGCATCCTTAGCTTCATTGGGTCTTTCAAAGGTCAGGTTAATTTCTTCTCCTGTTTTAATATTGTTCAAAACCTCGGTTAGCTCAAAAACACTATTGACAGAAATTCCATCTAATTCAGTGATGATGTCCCCTGTTTGCAAGCCAGCATAAAATGCAGGCGTATCCTGGAAAACATAACTCACATAAACGCCATAAACAGATTCGAAACCCTTTTTCTTGGCAAAATCCAAATCGAGATTTCTAATGGTGACCCCTAAAACAGCCGTTCCTCTTAATCTTTTCTCTTCTATGGTCTTTTTGAAACGTTGCTGGTATTGGGTGGGAACAAAACTTTTTACATTTTTATCCTGCTCATCATAATCTAGGTGATCCGTTTCAATATTCACCTTTTTTTCGGTGAAATACAAAGCCTCTCTGGTCTCCAATTTTTTCTGGATACTGGTAAGGGAAGATTGCACGGTCGAATCAAACAGTTTTTTATTGTTTTGATCCACTTGCTTGATCCAGTACAACTGAATTGCCACAAGCCCGACCAGAGCAACAGAAATAATAGAAACCAGCGCTTTTATCTTCATAGAGTTCATTTAATAAAAATAGGTCATAATAGCTGCCTTTGTTATTTGATTAACACTCTTTAACCAGTCTATTAGGGTATTTTACACTTATTAACAAAGCTTTGTTCATTTGAGTTTCAAAGGCTAACATATTTTTTAACTTTACCAACATTATGCCTTCATTGGCCCTATGATTTTTAATTTCTTAAACCATTTAACTGTCTTACAACGATGAAATGTTCCAACTTATTTGAACATTCTAATGATCTTGTTCGTGAAAACATGGACTTTTGTATTTGTAAAATGTTGATTTGTTATTCTTTGTAGGATGAATTTCCTAGGAAATGGCAGCAAAAACCGCACCGAACTGCTGGTTTAATGGACAGAACTTATTTGATTGTCTTATTTCTGAGTGTACTGAGTTTAGGAGGGATTTGGTCTGATTTATTGCATTTTTAATAAAGACTGAATTAGAGAAACCACGCCAACAAGAAAGCAGTATCAAGCCCTTTTTGCAACTATCTGCTCAAGAATGATCGCAGCATGTACTCTTGAGTTTTCAATATACCATTTGTTCGTTTTGAGACCTCCACAAACAACCCCAGCCAGATAGAGTGATTCAACAGTACTTTCGTAGGTATCAGGATCGTGAATTGGACTTTGAAATTCATCTTTATCAATTGCGACTCCCAGAGCTTCAAGTAGCTGATAATCAGGTTTGTATCCAGTCATCGCAAGCACAAAATCGTTTTCAATTTCATGAATACCTTCAGAGGATTCTAATATCAAGCTATTTTCCTTTATTTCAAGGACCTTCGAATTGAAATAAGATTTAATATTGCCTTCTTTTATCCTATTTACAATGTCCGGTCTAACCCAATACTTAACACTTGGCTTGATTTCATCTTCAATAGCAATAAGGGTAACTTCTTTGGCCCCTTTTCTATAGGTTTCCAATGCAACATCGACTGCTGAGTTTGCTGCTCCAATCACCGCTAATTTCTTCCCAAAGTATGGATGGGCTTCTTTGTAATAATGGCTTACCTTGGGTAAATTCTCCCCTGGAATGTTCAATAAATTGGGAAGATCAAAGAAACCGGTGGACACAATGATGTGATTGCAACTATAATTCGCCTTGTGGCTTTTGATCAAAAATTTTGGTCCATTGCTGAAATTGGGTGAAATGGATAGATTTTCAGCTGAAACAACGGTTTCGTATAGATTTACCTTTAGTTTCCACGCTTGGCTAACCCTCCTATAATATTCCAGTGCTTCAGCTCGAGTCGGTTTGGGATTGTGTGAAATAAAAGGCACCTCACCAATTTCGAGATTCTCAGAAGTAGAGAAAAAAGTCATATTACTTGGATAGTTGTAAATAGAATTGACCAATGCACCTTTGTCTATGATTAAATAGGAAATCCCTTTCTTACTCGCTTCTATTCCGCAAGCCAATCCAATTGGGCCAGCTCCTATGATGATGATTTCAAAATGTTCTTGCTCCAAAGACTTTTTATTTTATTTTTCGTGAAATGCATTACTGGTAAAATCAACGCAAAGATAACAAAACACAATTTCAGTCCTTTTAAAAGCGCTGTCTTTTCATGCGACATTAGACGACCGATTGGTTTATCAGCAATATTACAAACAACATGCGCTGTATTTCATAGGGCATCTCCACCTAAACAGAGACAAAGTCTGTTGAAAAATATTGACTTTGTCCTTTGAATTTGTTATTTTAAAGTAAAGTCTTAATACTAGTAATGAATTTTATAGCATGTCTTAACTATTTGGACATAAGTTTTCGGAACAATATGATTTCTTGATCCTCGATTGCTTGTGTGTTTATTTAAATAAAATAAAGAAATTATGTTGGAATTAAAAGCAGATTGGTTTACAGAGGGAATTATAGATTTCGAACATAAGAAATATATTTTATTGGCCTACTTGAAAGATGTGAGTAAAAATTTCAACGAAAAAAAGCTGTATCCCTTTTTAAGTGATTTGGTATTCCACTACCAAAATTTAATTTCTATAAAACAGCAAAAGGAAGTTGCCCAGCAGAGCATGCCGAAAAAACTCAGAAAATTTGACCTCGATAATTTCAGAGTCGAATATGAAAGAGTCATGAATGACAGTGAGTACATGCAAGAGATTTCCATCATTCTAGACTATGCAATCCCACAGCTGAAGAATTCTTTAAACAACGGAAAAGAGTTGTACGAATTTGTGGAGGAAAAAATCGAAATTGAACCAGTTGGAATCATTCCAATCAACAAGGAATTTGGGTACATGATGCTCAGCAATGGCAGTGATAGAAACACGAAAATTTATGAGTATGAATTGAGCATATTCGAAAGTGCTTCTGAAAAGTTTAGGAGTTTGAAAACCACTTTTGTAAAAGAGAAAAAGAAAAAAATTACCAATACTTTTGAAAGCATAAAATTAGAGTTGATTCGAGAGCAAAAGAAATTTGCCAATCCTGCGACTTTTGCCATTATCAGTTTCTTGCCTTTTCCGCTTGTGGAAACTTTCCTACCCATCGCTAAGAGAAGCTTGGTGAGGTACATAAGTATATAGTTTCTAAAATTAAGATTGGAGAATCAAAATTGGAATTTTCCTGAAATTGAAAAATCTTTGTGATACAAATGCACTGATTTCCAATTGGCACAATAGCAGTCCAATATTTCATTGGTACATTATATTGGTACATTTGATTGTTTGATTGGCAAGTCTCGTTTAGCAATTGTCCAATCCATTAATATTTCAGAATTATGGCAATAAATAATTGTTTCTCTTCTCTATAAAAACAGTAACAAGCCTTTTCATCTCTTTGGTCATGGGCAATTTCAATGCCTCCTCAGGCTCAAACCATTCAACTTTTTCCAATTCTTCATTGAGTTTGATTGGACCGTTTTTAAACTTACAAGCATAATCTACAAAAACGAAATGTTTGGTTTTTCCATCACTCCTTTTGAATATATTTTCGGAGACGATTAGAAAGGACATTTCTGAAATGTCAATGTTTGTTTCCTCTTTTATTTCACGCTTTATAGCATCTTCTAGCTTTTCACACCATTCCACATGTCCACCGGGAATTAACCAACCAATGTCCCATTTGGGTGATCTAGCCAATAGAATTTTTCCTTCATCATTGTAGACAAGTCCCCCAACGGCAACAGCTGGTCTTTGTAAGTCTTTTTCCATTCTTTTTTATTTTCGTGAAATGCAAAAGGGCCATAAATTTAAAAATCCATTCGGACATAGTCCGAATGGATTTTAATAGTTTTCTGTATTGTACAATCGATTACCGATTCACAAGCAGCGAATACCGATTTACTTCACACCGCCTTTCAACTTGTCTTGTAATTTTTGCAATTTATCCCACTCACCATTCTTAGCTAATTTAGCTTGTTCTGGCCAGCTTTTTGGATTGTGCATTTTGTATCTTGGACCAGCTGCGTCTAAAATAGAAGTTAATTTCTTCGAAGAAGCTTTAGCTAATAAAGCGAAAGACTTAATTCCCGCGTCAACCAATAATCCAGCGATTTTTGGCCCCACACCTTCAACCTTTGTCAAATCATCAGCTTTTGTAGCCGATTTTTTTGTTGATTTAGTTGCTTTTACTTTAGTAGAAGCTACTTTGCTTTTCTTTGAAGCTTTTACCTTAACTGTTGCAGTAGCAGCTTTTGCAGATTTGCTCTTTGTTGCTTTAGTCGCTTTAGCAGCAGGCTTAGCAGATTTTGCTGATTTTGCAGCTTTAGGAGCTTTTGTAGATTTATCAGCAGAAGCGTTTCTTTTCTTTGCAGTTTTTACGATTGTCTTAGCAGATTTTTTGATCGGCTCAGAAGTTTTCGAATCAACGTTGGTTAAAGAAACGACAGAGTTTTGAATGTTCATATATGGAGACTGTACGTAGCTGTCTGCATCCCATGCATTTTCCCATCTTTCATTGTCAACTAGAAAACGGAATTCGTAATCTTTCCCAACTTCTAATTCTACAACTTTTGAAAATGAACCATCTTTTTTCTTGCTCAATGCAATTGCGCTTTCTGGATTCCATTCATTGAAATCTCCCAAAACACTTACTTTTTTACCCTTTAAAGTCGCCTCTTTTGGTAAAGAGAAAGTTACTTTGCAGGAGTTTTTCTTTGTTACAAATACTTTTTTCATGACTTGTTGTCTTTATTTTTTTAAAAGAAGCCGCAAAGGTACAATCAATTAACTTACAATGCCAACTAATTGTACTAATTATGCAAATTTATTTTTAAAAATTGTAAAATTTTACAGTCTAAAAAAAAGTAAATGATTACGCTAAATCCTATTTGTTCAGAGTGGTCTAAACACAATGCCTTGAATCTGCTTTATTTATAACTTTAGAGTCTCTGTTTTATTTAGTCTAAGGCTTAATCCAAAGCTTAAGTCAATTTTAGTCCAGTTTCAATATTTCACCAATGCCAGAATCTAAATATTTATCATTTCTAAGCTTGCCCATGTCAATTATCTCCCGATTGATCCTTCTAAAATCATAAACAACTTTTCCTTTGTCGTCTATTGTGCCCTGTCCATCCAAATCGACGATAAAGTCTTGAAGGGTTTGTTCAACTGTTTTGCGGTCTAAAACCTCTTCAGTTTTTCTCCAGTCATTGGCAGTCGCCGTCAGTTCCTCTAGCGTAATATTGTCATTGTGTTTCTTGTAAATGACTTTCATCAATCTCTTACGGATATTTTGGACGTGCTGAATCTTTTTCATTTTATTGATGTAGAAACTTCTCACAAACGGAATGAGAAAAAATACAGTTGAGTAAACCAAAGGATAAGCCCCCAATAAAACTGTTGCCATGATAGATTCGATTCCAATTGCACCTTCAAAGTTACTTGCAAGAACTGCATTTAATCCACCAGTCAGAATAAAACCGGAAAAGGCCAGGTTGAACACATTCATACCAATAATGGCAGCATTTCTTCCTTTGCTATTTCCTGTCAATTCATATTCAGGAACATATTCATCCCAGAAAAACTCAACAGGGTACTCAACTTCGGATTCCTGCTTTGTTCTTATCAATTCATCAAACTCACCATAAAGGGTTCCGCTTTCATTGACTTTGGCGTCTCCATCAAATTCTGTGATACAAGTCGTCATAAAGGTGGAGGCTTCATCTCTTGTCCAGCCAGCCAATGCTTGAACTTCCGAAACGGAAATGATTCCTTGAGTCTGCCTCAAATAACTGGCAACTTCCATTTTGTTTGCCAAGGGTGGAATTTCAATTCTGGGTGGTCCAAATACGAAGTCATAAATGCTGGCTATAAAACTTTTTTCTTTTAGCCTTTCATTCTTTGGATTCTCATTTGGTCCAGTTTTATATTGCTTCTGTGGCAAATGCGTTTTTCTTGGCTCATAATGCTGATATGGATAACCCCAACTATCCCAAGGCTGATAACGGCTTTTGTGGTGGGTGTTGAATCGGAAAATAGAGTAAAATATTTCACCAACAATCCTAAACAATCCACTTCCGCTGTTCCGTCTGTTGTCTTTCCCTCCGCCTGCACTCATTAATGCGATGATCAAGGCAACCAAAATAACCAGAAACACAACAAAATAAACCAAAAGGGTTGCTGCAATTAAAAACTTGTAAAAGACCTTAAAAGCCCTCCACAAAATCATTTGAAAACTTTGAAAAGACTCTTGAAAGGTTTTAGCCCCCCTTCGTCTTAGCTTGCTTCCAAAATCATATATGAGGTCTCCATTTTCTGTAACTTCTAATTTACTCTGATATTTGCCCATTAAATCTTTCAAGGCATATTGGCTCTCCAAAGTTGGTAAACCTGTTGCCGTGGATATATCTCCTATCGTATAAGCTCCAGGTTTGGACTTTAGCTGCTTTTCTACTATCGAATTATCTTTACTCACTTGTTTAAATTTTATGAATAGCTTTGGCTAAAAATATGAAAATTTATTGATTACTGAAATATGTATAAAGAATAACAGAAAAGATTATGTGGCTTTCGTTTGGTGATATCACCAAAGAGCCTTGTTCAAGGTTTATAAAGCGCTGCAAAACTGCTTAAATTTATGGACAAACAATCCGGACATATATTTGACCTATATTTTATGAAAGCGCTGTTTATTCATCGTAAAATTTTTTTAAAGAATCCATGTATAGTTGGTCGAAGAACCATCTCCAAAGAATGTCAAACAGCATTTCTGAATTACTTTTGTTGGTAAAATGAAATAGGCTAAAATAAAAATTAAATTCAATGTAACTTTATTTCCCTAAGTCAATCATAATGTAGTGAATAACGTGATTTAAATATGAAAAATACAGCTTTCCTTTGTGCTAAAGTGTTTCTGATACTCCATGCTTTTATTTTATCCGCTTTTTGGTCATATGGACAGAGTCCTTCTCCAAATGTAATAGTGATTCTGGCAGGAGATCAATCATGGGGATCCACCTCTTTAAAAATGGATCCTAATGATAAAATGTCCTCCACACCATCAGTCGAAGTAAACAATTTGGTTAAGCTGGCAAGAAATGGGGTAGTATTCAGTAATGCTTATGCTCCCAGTCCTGTTTCAAAGCCATCAAGAATAGGATTACTAACAGGTCGCTATCCAATGAAGTTGGGAATTACAAATGATGACAACTTAGAAGGTAAACCTAAGCCGTATAGAGAAAATTACACGAATAGACCACTAGAAACTCCCATTTCCAATACTGAATTAAGAGACGATTGGTTGTTGCTTCCGGAATATTTGAAATTACTCACTTCTGATTACAGAGCAGGTCATTTTGGATCTTGGAAGCTGAGCAATAAAATCAAGAATCCTTGCATCAATGGCTTTGATGAAAGCACTTTAGAATCAGAAAATGAAGGCCTTGTGCTCAACGATACTGAACAAATTACCGACGATGCACTTTTGTTTATAAAGAATTCAGTCATTGATGGGAAGTCTTTTTACTTAAATTTTTGGTTGGACGAAAGTCCAAGAATCCTTGATAAGTCTGTTGGCAAGATCGTAGATCAATTACAAGAATTGGCACTTATGGACAATACCATTATTGTGTTTTGTTCTGACAACGGTTCTCCTTCTTTTAAAGGGCAATATTTAAGTGGTACCAAAGGGTCAATAGGGGAAGGGGGCTTAAGAGTTCCGATGTTTGTTTATGGTCCAAAAATCAAAGCAAAAGGCTACATTGATGATTACGTAAGTCTTTTGGACTTATATCCAAGTATTTGCGATTGGATTGGTTACAAACCGCCCTACGATCAACTCGATGGTAAAAGTTTTTATCCATTGCTTCAAGGCTTTGACAATAGAAACAAAGAGACTTCTATGTACTTTCACTATCCTCATTATAATAAAAAAACAAAGCAAGAACCAGCTTCTGTGCTGATCAAAAGTGGAATGAAATACATTCAGTATTATGGGGAAAGAGCAGCAGAACTTTATAATTTAAAGGAAGATATAACTGAGCAGAATGATCTCAGCCCTAGAATGGCTAAAGAGGCCAAGTCGATGAAAAAGGAACTCAACAAGTTTTTGAAAGAGTCCAATGTCCTTATTCCTGTTGCCCAATCCCCTTCCAATTCTAATCCAAAGGATCAGTCAGTTTCAGCTGATTGCGCGCCACCTAATTTGGTTGCTCATAGAATTCAAACCTCTAAAAATCGAGCAGTTCTTTCCAGTCCACTTTTTATCAAGCATTCCAAATTGGAAATTAATTATAGGAAACGATTTGAATCAAGCTGGTCAAAAAAGGAGATGCTTGGTCAAAACTATATTTTGATTGAGAACCTTGATCCAGGACAGGCTTATGAATATAGAATCCGTGCAAAATGTGAAGGTGGAAAATACAGTAAATGGTCTCAAGAGGCTTTGCTAATTACCAGTGAAGATAATTGTATCAGTCCACTTTTAAAAACCATTCAAGTAGATGGAGATGTAATCAACATTGATTGGGAGGATGTAAAAGGAGCTAAGGTCTATTACTTTAGATATCGAACAGAAGATGGAGTATGGAAAAGCTTTAAACCTACAAAGAGTGGAGTTGCGCTGAGCGGTTTGGAATCTGGGAATTATGTATTTGGTATTTCATCAATTTGCTACAAGGGATGCATTACCGAATTTGGAACTGATTATTATTTTACAATTGAATAAATGGTCTCTGGATTTGAATTGAATCATCTACAGGTAAATTCAAATCAGGTAATGTTGCAAGGCTAAAGGGCTTATGTATAAAACAAAAAAAAACCACCAATGGGCATCAGCCCATTGGTGGTTTTTAAACATTGATATCAGTTAAGCCAATATCTATAATTTCATTTTATATCATTGCTGCAATAACAAGTGCAACAACAGACATCAATTTCAAAAGAATGTTCAATGATGGACCTGAAGTATCTTTGAAAGGATCACCAACCGTATCACCAACAACTGTTGCTTTGTGCGGATCAGAACCTTTGTAATACATTTTTCCTTCAATTTCAACACCCTCTTCAAACATTTTCTTAGCATTGTCCCAAGCACCACCAGCATTTGACTGGAAGATGGCCATCAATACACCACAAACTGTAACACCTGCCAACAATCCACCAAGCATTTCAGGGCCTCCTGCGAAACCAATAAATACTGGAGAAATAATTGCAATCAAACCAGGAAGAATCATTTCACGAATAGAAGCCTTCGTAGAAATTTCTACACACTTAGAGTATTCCGGTTTTCCATCTGCTGCATCAAATATATCCTGATCAGCTTTGCTCCAATCAGCATACTCAGTTTCACCATTTTTTCTCATTACAGCCAAAGCCGCTTTCAATTCAGGAATGTCCTTAAACTGTCTTCTAACTTCGTTGATCATGTCCATTGCCGCTCTACCTACTGCATTCATTGAAAGAGCAGAGAATAAGAATGGAAGCATTCCACCCAATAACAAACCTGCCATTACTTTAGGTTGTGCAATATCAATGCTTGTAATTCCAGCTGTTGTCATAAATGCCGCAAACAAAGCCAATGCTGTCAATGCAGCTGATCCAATTGCGAAACCTTTACCAATTGCTGCAGTCGTGTTTCCTACTGCATCCAATTTATCTGTTCTTTGTCTTACTTCTTTAGGAAGGTCAGCCATTTCAGCAATACCACCCGCATTATCCGAAACTGGACCGTATGCATCAATTGCCAACTGAATTCCCGTATTTGATAACATTCCTACTGCAGCAATGGCAATACCATAAAGACCTGCAAAGTAATGTGCTCCCAGAATAGCAGCAGCCAAAATAATTGTAGGAATAGCTGTTGAAATCATTCCAACACCCAATCCAGCGATGATGTTTGTAGCAGCTCCAGTCAATGATTGTTTTACAATCGATTTAACCGGACCAGTTCCTGTTCCTGTATAGTGTTCTGTAATCAATCCAATTGCAAGACCAGAAGCCAATCCAATCACAACCGCCATGAATACTCCAAATGAAGAAACCGCTTGACCTGCAAATGTCCATTCAGCTGGCAATACCATTTTAGTAATGAAATAAGTACAAATTACCATAATAAGGAAAGCCAAATACTCTCCACGGTTCAAAGCTTTTTGTGGATCTCCACCATCTTTTACTTTTACAAAGAAAGTACCGATTATAGAAGTGATGATTCCAACTGAAGCCAAAATCAATGGCAACAATACAGCATTCAATCCACCCCAATCATTGCTAGATTCAAATCCACTAGAAACGCCAATAAAAGCAGCTCCCAATACCATCGTACCAATAATAGATCCTACATATGATTCAAAAAGGTCAGCTCCCATACCAGCAACATCTCCAACATTGTCTCCAACATTATCTGCAATCGTTGCAGGGTTCAATGGGTGATCCTCTGGGATACCCGCTTCAACTTTACCTACAAGGTCAGCTCCAACATCTGCTGCTTTCGTATAAATACCTCCACCCACACGGGCAAACAAAGCAATAGATGAAGCACCGAAAGAAAATCCTGTTAAAATAGTAATGACTCTTCTAACAGCATTCTGATCTTCCATTCCGAACATATTGCTATAAACGATCAATAGAATTCCAAGACCCAAAACTCCTAGTCCTACAACACCCATTCCCATTACTGATCCTCCAGCAAAAGCAACCTCTAATGCACGACCCAAACTTGTTCTTGCTGCATGTGTAGTTCTTACGTTGGCTTTTGTAGCCACTTTCATTCCAATATATCCAGCCATTGCCGAACAAATAGCTCCTAAAATAAATGAAACTGCCACTAAAGGCGATGATCCAGCATTGTTTCCCGTAAGTCCGAGAATGATTGCAACAGCAACAACGAAAATACTTAAAATCTTATATTCAGCCTTTAGAAAGGCCATCGCACCATCAGAGATGTTTTTCGCGATAATTTCCATTTTGGGGGTTCCAACTTCCTGCTTAGAAACCCAAGCGGAACGCCAGAAAGTAAATAAAAGGGCTATAACTCCGAAAATCGGAATAACCATTGTAATTGTTTGTCCTAAATTCATAAATAATTAATTGTAATAGGTGATCTGATAAGTGATAGTTAATTTTAGCGCCCTAAGTTACATAATTCTTTATCTTTGAAATAAAATTGCCAAAAGTTTTTACAATTGTGGAAAAAAGATGGTATACAGGGGCTTATAAACCCCTTTTTTGACCAAATATTGATCATTCATCAATTTTATTGGTCTATAGGAGTGAATTAAATTTAAATTTCTAATTAAATAAAAATTTCGGTACATGCAAGAAGTGATAAATTCTCAATATTTTATTGAATTAGAGGACAAACATGGTGCTCATAATTACCATCCTCTTCCAGTTGTTTTAAGCAAAGGGGAAGGTGTTTACGTTTGGGATGTAGAAGGCAAGCGTTATTATGATTTTCTTTCAGCTTATTCTGCTGTTAATCAAGGGCATTGTCATCCAAGGATAGTAGATGCCATGTTGAATCAGGCAAAGACATTGACACTTACATCCAGGGCATTTCACAATGACATTCTAGGAAGATATGAGAAGTTTGCAACTGAATATTTTGGTTTTGATAAGTTGTTGCCAATGAATACAGGTGCAGAAGCTGTAGAAACAGCCTTAAAAATCTGCAGAAAGTGGGCTTATGAGGTGAAAGGAATTGAAGAGAACAAAGCAGAGATTATTGTTTGTAAGAATAACTTTCATGGAAGAACAACAACCATTATCTCCTTTTCAAACGATCCTGTTGCACGCAAAAACTTTGGTCCTTATACCGATGGCTTCGTGAAAATTGAATATGATAATTTACAAGCATTGGAAGAAGCACTGAAAAGCAGTAAGAATATTGCGGGCTTCTTGGTAGAGCCAATTCAAGGAGAGGCAGGTGTTTATGTCCCTTCAGAAGGGTATTTAGCCGGAGCAAAGGCTTTATGTGAACAACACAATGTTTTA
The DNA here is from genome assembly GCA_937927195.1 of uncultured Chitinophagales bacterium. Lineage (GTDB taxonomy): Bacteria > Bacteroidota > Bacteroidia > Chitinophagales > UBA2359 > JAHDGP01. The sequence goes on along the minus strand of CALBCY010000272.1, from coordinate 17,266 downwards.
TTTATCGCTGATGAAGTTCAAACAGGCATCGCTCGTACAGGCCGATTGTTGGCAAGCTGTGGAAATTGTTCTTGTGTAGATAAAAACTGTTCTCAGCAACCAGATGTAAAGCCTGATGTTCTAATTTTAGGTAAAGCCTTATCAGGTGGTGCTTATCCTGTTTCTGCTGTTCTGGCAAACAATGATGTAATGAATGTGATAAAACCAGGAAATCATGGTTCTACTTTTGGAGGTAATCCTGTAGCTGCTGCCGTTGCAATTGCTGCATTGGAAGTAGTTAGGGATGAAAAATTGGCTGAGAATGCGGATCGCTTAGGAAATATATTTAGAAAAGAGCTAGGTGAATTTGCAAAAACAAATGACTTGGTAAAATTGGTAAGGGGTAAAGGTTTGTTGAACGCCATTGTTATCAATGATTCTGAAGAAAGTGAAACAGCATGGAATATTTGCTTAAAACTTCGCGACAATGGACTATTGGCAAAACCAACACATGGCAATATTATTCGTTTTGCTCCTCCCTTGGTAATGACAGAAGATCAACTGTTTGATTGTATTGGTATAATAAAGAAAACAATTGCAGAATTTGCTTAATTTCTACCTTAGCTCTTGTTTAAGTCTCCATTGAGAATTCCTAAATCTCAACTTGGAGTTTCTGATTAGAACCTAGGAAAACAATGCAGGGAATACAGGATTCATAAAAAAACAAACGCCCCTCTCGCAAAGCGAGAGGGGCGTTCTTTTAGTTTTTATTCTTTGTACGAATTACTTTGTACTTAAAATAGTATACTATCGTTTCAGCAAATCTCTGATCTCACCAAGCAGATCTTCTTGAGAAGGTCCAGGTGCTGGCGGTGGATTCATTTTGTTGTATGATCTTACAATCATAAATAAAATGAATGAAATTACGATAAAGTCAAAAATAGTTTTAACCCATTTTCCCCATCTGATTGCAACCTCAGGGACTGCTGCGCTTACTTCTTTGTCTCCATTCATTACAGCTGGAACACCTTCTTGAAGTAATACTTTCAAGTCATCAAATTCAACCCCGCCCATCGCATATCCTACAGGTGGCATTAAAACGTCTTGAGTAAATGTGGTAACCACTGCTCCAAATGCAGTAGCCATAATTACGGCAACAGCAAATTCCAATACGTTACCTCTTTTGATAAATTCTTTAAATTCTCCCAACATAAAAATTTTGTTTAATGTTAATAAAGTTGTTTAATCAATAATTCTCCTGTATGACTGCAAAGGTGAAAGGAAAGTCACAACAATAAATATAAAAAAAAATATGAAAGTTTTTCTTAACGTATTGTAGACTAAACTAATAAGTAGGTTAAATTAGGAAAAATGACCCTTCAATTGTTGAAATAATATACAAAAAAGCCGTGTTATTCGCTAATAACACGGCTTTTCTTGAAATTTAAAGCTATTTAAATTTATATTATTTCAATCATAGATCTTTAATCTAATATAGTAACCTTCATTGCTACATCGTATTTCGGACGATTGCCTTGATTGACTTCTAAATTGCAGATTAAGTCTATTACTTCCATTCCTTCAATTATTTCACCAAAAACGGTATACTCATTGTCCAAAGTTGGCGTTCCTCCACGAACTTTATACCAGGTTCTTACATTTCCTTTGTTGTACATTTCTTCTCGACCATTTTGTGTATTGTCTAATTGAGCATCATTGTGTCTATAACCATGTACCACATAAAACTGACTGGCAGATGAATTTTTATCTGGATTGGTCTCATTTGGCAATCTTGCTGCCGCCAAAGCACCTTTTTTATGAAAATGGTGAGGTAAAATTTCAGCCGGAACGGTGTAACCCAATTCTCCAAATCCCAAAGCATCTCCAGGTTTGGCAGTTTTGGAATTTGGATCTCCTCCTTGCATCATGAATCCCCAGATAACACGGTGGAATAAAGTGCCATCATAAAACCCTTCTTTTGCAAGCTTGATAAAATTATCTCTGTGCAAAGGGGTGTCATTGTAAAGTTTAAAGGTCATGTCCCCAAATTCAGTGGAAATTTTAACCATTGTTTCTTTGTCTTTGCTTTTTTGTGCCTCAACAGAAATGCTGAACATAAACAAGGCAACAAAAATCCCAGCAAATAAATTTTTTAATTTCATATCAATTTTAAGTTCGATTATTTTAGTAAAATTAGTTCCTGTATCTGATTCTAAAAAACACTCAAAGTTTAGCCTGGTATAAAAGAAATGCTCATAATAGATTTGTTAAGTCTGATTCAAAAATTACGCACAACTTCAATTGGCCAATAGCCAATAGCCAAAGGCATTTTCTATACAATACAAATGTAAGCCTTTCTACTGTAGCATCATGCTAAAACATCTGGATTAGTCTCCTTGTATCTTTCGATCACAGGGTGAATCACTTTGAAATATAGTGGAGGAAAATAAGCCAATAGCATCATTCCTGGATAGCCATAGGGCATTTGAGGTGCTTCATCAAAATGCCTTAAAACTTGATACTTTCTCGATGCATTGGCATGGTGGTCAGAATGTCTTGTTAACTCAAACAGCAGGATTCTTCCAACTGGATGGTTGGAATTCCAAGAATGGTGTGGTTGAACCTTTTCATAAAATTTCTTTCCGGCTTTCTTTTTCCTTCGCAATCCATAATGCTCGATGTAATTGATGGTTTCAAGAAACAAGAAGCCTAGACTTGCCCCTATGATATAGAAAAGAGTGATTTTTGCCCCAACTATTGAAAATATTGCCAACAACATCCCAACTATTAATAAAGTAAAGCGGATCATTTCATTATAAACAGAGAAAAACGGAAGATTTGCTCGCTTTAATCTTTTAGTTTCTATTTCCCATGCAGATTTATAACTACCAACAACTGATTTTATCATAAAAGGATACAGCCATTCACCCTTTTTGGCAGAGGCAGGATCATCATCTGTAGAAACATTTTTGTGATGACCGTAATTGTGTTCTATAATGAAATGAGTATAAAGAGTAGTCGTCAATAATGTTTTAGACATGAATTTTTCAGCCCAAGACTTTCTATGACCTAACTCATGACCGACATTGATGGCCATAACACCACAAGAAATCCCGTAACTTGCAATTCTTCCCACAGTTTCAAAGCCTGTCAAGCTTGGATCAGTTAGAGAATAGATGAAATAACACATAACAAAGACTTGTGCAGGAACAATAGAATAAAGCATCCAATCATATATAGGATCTTCTTTTGCAATTTCTTCTTCCGCCTTGCTTAAATTTTCTTCGCTGTTCGGAATGACTATTTCAAGAAATGGAATAAAAGCATAGGCATAAAACAAAGGAAAAAATGTCCACCAACCTCGAAAGGTTAATCCAATCAACACAATTATTGGTACAGTTAAAACGGATAGGTATTTAAGGGCTCTAAAATTCATTCTCAGGGCTTTTGTCTATTAATATTCCCAGTATTATTGTAAAACTGGTTGATAAGAAAATTGGTACGACCATGTCAAATCCGAAAAAGAAATCAGATTGTATCACATCCAAAAATAAAGCAATTAGTAAGATTAGTCCAATGATTATTGATAAAATGCAATAAATTGGCAACTTTTTCTTCAGGTAAAGGACAGCAATCGTTGTTGGAAACAGAATTGCATAGCCTGTAAAAGCCAGTTTAGCCAAAGCAAAAATGCTTTCAGGAGGTTTGTAAGCGAGCCCCAATCCCACAAGAGCAAATACAATAATGGCCATTTTACCAATTCTAACTTCACTTTCCAGACCAATTTTTGGATTGATGTATACTTTGTAAAAATCTCTTGTAAACATCGTTCCCAAACTCAAAAGTTGAGAATCAAGTGTGGACATAAAGGCCGCCAATGCTCCTGTCATAATCAAAGCCGCCAGCCACTTTGGTGAATGAGCGTTCAACATCATCGGCAGAATTTGATCCGCTGCCTTTCCTTGTAAATCTGGGAAACTCAAATGCCCCATCATTCCGATCAATACTGGACAAATAAAAAGAAAAAGAGGAACAATTGCGTATAGAATAGTGGAGGACTTGAGAGCGCTTATGTTTTTTGAAATATAAAATCGCATGAATAACTGTGGAATGATTGGAACACACAAAATCCATAGAATCATATTACTGAACCATTTTTGTTCTGTAAAAAAGGATCCATTTCCACCGCGACTAAACAAGGCAGGTTTTATTTGAAAAACCATTTCATTGGCCTGTGTAATTCCCCCAAACTTTCCAGCAATGACGAACAAGGCCGTAAACATTAATACAAACATTAAGATCCCTTGTTTGACATCGGTGAGTGCTACAGATTTCATTCCACCAAAAAGAACATACAAACAGATAAAAAAGCTTAGTAATATAGCGCCCATAAAATAAGGAATTCCTCCTTCAGTTAATCGCTCGAGCAATATGCCCGCGCCAATGGGTTGCAAGGCTAAATAGGGCAGCGTAAAAACGAAAAGAACCGATAAGTACAAATTACCCAGAACTGAACTGCCAGATTCCTTGCGAATCAATTCAGGAGGAGTAATATAGCCTTTGCTTTTGCCCAAGGCCCATACTTTCGATCCGATGAAATAAAAGGAAAGCGCAGTAAAAGCTGTTCCAAAGGACATCATTGTATAAAAAGGCAAACCTATTCGATAGCCAGCTCCGGCAAAACCGAGAAAGAAAAATGCACTGAAATTTGTCGCAATGAAAGTAAAGAACAATACGACTGGTCCCATATTTCGTCCAGCTAGAAAATAGCCTTCAGGGTTGTTTTCTTGTTTTCCTGTGGTCAATAGACTGATTCCAAATGTAAGGAACAAGTAAAGGCCGATAATCAGATAGACAATCATTGCCCTTCGTTTTTCCAATAAATTTCACAAAACAGGAACAAACACAAACAGAAAACTGAGTTTAGAACGATGAATTTCCAAAACCAAAAAGGAAAACCTAAAAAGCTAATTTGTAGGGTGTTTGACCAAGAATAAAAATCCATTGATAAAAGGAAAAGGAAAGAAAATATGATGGACCAAGTCCACGGTTTTTTGAAAATAGATAGATTTTTAGATTCCTCAAAGCTCATAAATCAAATATAAGATTTTATAATAGCAATTCATGAAGGAATCAATTTCAGGCTAATAATTACAAAAGTACTTTGTAATAGAAAGTAAAGTTTTTACTTATTTTTATGTCACTATTTTAAAAAGTTCTAATTTGCTTGAATCGAAAAGAGGGCAGTGCCTGATTAACTAAATTGTAGAAGATCACATGAAAGAAAAGTATGACAATTGCTTCAAAGTTCAGAAGCCAATCATAGGCATGATTCATTTGTTGCCCTTGCCTGGAACACCACTTTACAGAGGCAGTATTGATGAAATAATAGATACGGCTGCTGAAGAAATGGAGCTATACAAAAGTGGAGGAATAGATGCATTGATGATTGAAAACATGCAAGATGTTCCATACCTAAACAAATCGGTTGGTCCTGAGATAACGAGCATCATGTCTATTGTGGCGCATCTGGTGAAATCAGAATCGAATTTGCCTTGTGGTATTCAGATTCTAGCAGGAAATAATATCAAAGCACTTTGTAGTGCAAAGTCCGCGAAGCTGGACTTCATTCGTAGTGAAACATTTGTGTTCAGTCACATTGGAGACGAGGGTGGGATGGAAGCGGATGCAGGAGAACTTTTACGCTATAGAAAAATGATAGAAGGGGAGGAGATCATGATCTTTTCGGACATTAAAAAGAAGCACAGTTCACATGCCACCACCGCAGATGTTTCTCTTTTAGAAACGGCCAAGGCAGCAGAGTTTTTTCTAAGCGATGGTGTAATTGTAACAGGCAGTTCTACGGGGCATTCTGCTTCGATTCAAGATTTAGAATCGCTTTTAAACAAATTGAATATGCCTACATTGATTGGGTCGGGAATTACCATAGACAATGTTGAACAGTACATTGGATTGTGCGATGGAATGATCGTTGGCTCCTATTTCAAGAAAAATGGAGACTGGAAAGAGAAGGTGGACAGAGAAAGAGTTTCTATATTCATGGAAAAAATGGCCAAATTAAGAGCCTGAAATTCATATAGTAATTTTAAAATGTCTATTCAATCCAAGAAAGAAGCCTTTCAAATCCGCCAACATAATCCAAATCTTCTTACAGTAATTTTATAGATACAAATGCACTAATGATGGAGTCATAGGCATTTAAAATTTAAACAGCTGGTAAAAAGGAGAAGAGAGATTGAAATTTTATTTTACATATAAAAAAAACTAATGAAAATAACTTCAAAGGAACAAGCTTTTAAACTTTTAGAAAATGCATTTGTTTATTTCCCTTATGATGCAATAGAATATCTGTACGAACAACCTAGAGCTGTTGACATCGATGAAAAAATAATCTTTCACTTGAAAAATGCAAATAATCATAATTTGTATTCAAATTCTGTTACTAAAGAATATAATGAAATGCCATTATGGTATGCAATCGTGGCTGAAAATCACCTAAGTGAATCATTGGTCGATCCAATAATTGAATTATTTAAAAGCGATCAGGATGGAGATTTTCTTTTGGAACAGTGCATGTATTTAGTTTCTCGATGTTGTGCTGAGTTTGGAGAACCCGTGATCGAAAAATTTTTCTCTGCTTTTGAAAACTACAAATATGATGGCAGTTCAAACTCCGTATTGTTTTTACATGAATGTTTGCATTATGTAAATCAGGAAAAGTACTTGAGTCGTGTATTGGCACTATTAGACAATGATTATTATTGGAAAGATGCATTAATTTGTACATTGGGAGAGATTAAGTTTATGGGGATAAGCCCAAAACTTCATGAGATTAAAAAATTGTATTCAACCAGCTTACAAAAAAATGACGCCAAATATCTTTTGGGTGAAATTGACGAGGCTATTAAACTGAATGAAAATAATGATGAGCCAAATGGCTCTTATCTAGAGGAAAGAAAACCCTGGCGTCAGCACTATAACCATTTAGAAACAGTTATTGAAAAGCATAGGTTAGAAAATACCAAATTAGAAATTCCCAAAAAGAAGAAACTTGGGAGAAATGATTCCTGCCACTGTGGTTCGGGCAAAAAGTACAAGAAATGTTGCTTGATTTGAATGACAAGAGCAACATTTCACAAAACCTCGGCAACTACAAAAACGCTTCCACCAATGTAAACCAAATCCTCTTCCAATGCTTTTGCCTTGGCAGATGTGAATGCACTCATTACTGAATCATAGGCTTCTCCGATTAAATTGTATTTAGCAGCAATGCTTTTAAATTGTTCCGCATCCATTCCGCGTGGAATATCAGCCTTGCAGAAGTAGTAAGCAGCCGTATCAGGAAATAATTTGAGGCTTTCCTCCACGTCTTTGTCTTTCACCATGCCAAGCACGATGTGCAATTTTCCTTTGCATTGTTTCTTTATCTCTGCCAATGAAATTTTCAAGCCATGGGGATTGTGAGCGGAATCGGCGATGATCTTTGGCTGCTCTGACAGGATTTCCCAACGCCCAATCATGCCAGTGTTTTCTTTGACTTTCAATAGCGCATTAGAAACAGCCTCATCGCACAGATTCAAACCATTCATCTTCAGAATCTGTGCTGCTTTTACGGCACTATTAATGTTTTTAGTCTGGAATACACCTTCAAGGTCGCTTTTATGTTGAATATTTGGGTTTTGATTCGTGAAATGTATTTCACTGTTACATTCCTTGGCCTTTTCTAAAAATACAGAATAGGTTTCCGGATGAAATTCGCTTATTAAAACTGGAACTTCTTTTTTTATAATGCCTGCTTTTTCACCAGCGATTAGCTCCAAAGTATTTCCAAGGAAGTTGGTATGATCTAAACCAATGTTGGTGATAATCGAGAGTAGGGGCGTAATGATATTGGTGGAATCCAGTCTTCCGCCCAATCCAGTTTCGATTACGGCATAATCGACTTTCTCCTTCTTGAAATACCAAAAGGCCATCGCTACAGTAATTTCAAAAAAGGAAGGCATTAATTCCGAAAAGAAATCTTTATGAGATTCTACAAATACAGAGACTGCCTGTTCTGATATAAAATCACCATTGATTTTAATCCGCTCTCTAAAATCTTTGTAATGCGGAGAACTGTATATTCCAGTTTTGTAACCGGCCTCTTGCAAGATAGAAGCCAAGGTATGAGCAGTAGATCCCTTCCCATTGGTGCCTGCAATGTGAATACAAGCCAAATCCCTTTCAGGATTACCCAAGTGCTTCATTAAAGCAATAATGTTGTTTAAATCCTTTTTAAAGGCTTTCGGGCCAGTCCTTTGAAACATCGGCAACTGATTGTACAGATATTCCAGAGCATCAGTATAATTCAATTAGCGAATTTTAAAAGTAAAGGTTATGGTTCCGCTCTGAATATCAGGAGCGTTGGGATCAAAATTGAATTTGGAATCTTTTGCCGCTTGAATGGCGATGCTCTTTAGTTTTGCATCTGAGGTTGAAGATCCCTTAGACGTATAAGATGCATCAATTACTTCCCCTTTGCTATTTACTTTGATTCTAATGGCAACTCTTCCTTCCTTGTCATAATTGGTGCTTATGTCCGGCTTCCTTACCAAGTTCCTTCCAGCCAATTCAAAGTTGAAGTTACCGCTATCGCTCATGCCTATATCTCGACTTGGAGCGTATATATCTGAATTTTGATTTCGGTTCTTTTCATCAGTATCATGCCCCATGTCACCTTTCGGATTATCAGAGTTCCCTTGACTGGTTGAAGAGTTTGAGCTGTTGGTATTCTTTTTCTTGAATAGACTTCGCTGGTCTATTTCAGGTAATTTTTCTTCAACTTTCTCAGCAGGTTCTTCTTTTTTATCTTCAATCTTTTCCTCTGTCTTTGGCGGAGTCTTGTCTTTTTTCTTTTTCTCCTCGTCCTTGGTATCGTCTTTCTTATCTGGTTTTTCTGTTGGAACAGCTACTGAGTTTTCATCTTTAACCTTATGAACATCTTGTTCAACTGTTGGTGTAGGAGATTGTGCCGCTGGCTGAACATCCTCTACAACCTCTTCTGGTGTTTCTTCAGCTGCTTGTTGCTCTGCCGGGGGAGGTGTACTTTCTTCTGAACTTTGTGGACTTTCCTCGCCAGAACCCGTTTCTACCGTTCCAAAATTAATGATCACTCCCATCTTTTGTTTAGGGACAGCCGACATGACCATAAACCAAAAGATCAAAAATAAAATCCAATGGACTATTATGGTTCCAATCAAACCTTCTCTGGACAAGGCATTGTTTTCTTCTTGGATGTAACTCATTTTTCTGGATTTGTTGCTGCAATAATTTGTAAATTTAAACGCTTTGCTAAATCCACAATTCTTACGACTTCTTCCCAAGGAACGGATCGTGCGGCAAACAAAGTGATTGTTTGTCCTTCTTCGGTTTCCTTAGCTGCTATTAATCTTCCCTCAATCTCCTTAAAGTCAACTTGTTCTTGGTTGTAAAAATACTGTTTGTCTCCTGTGACAGCAATATTAATGCCTTTTTGAACAGTGGTACTACTGTTAGAGCTGGGCAATAAAATTTCAAGAGCATTCACACTAACCAGTGACGAAGTCAATAGAAAGAATATCAATAACAAGAATATTATGTCCGTCAATGAGGACATTTGAAAATTAGGATTTATTTTATTTCTCGCTTTTAAACTCATTTGAGCAATGGATTTATACTATTATGGAATGAATTTTATCAATGAGGTTTAATACAGATTACTTGGCTGGTTCCTGCAAAACATCGATAAATGTCATGGAAGTGGCCTCCATTTTATAAATAACTTGTTCAACCATTGCAACCAAAATATTGTATCCAATAAAGGCGATGATTCCTACAGATAATCCAGCTGCAGTTGTCAACATAGCTTCATAAATACCCCCTGCCAACATACCTGGGTCAATATTACTGCCGGCGTTTGAAAGATTGTAAAATGCTCGGATCATTCCAGTCACTGTTCCAAGGAAGCCAATCATTGGAGCGACACCGGAAATTAATGCCAGCGTGGAAAGTCTTTTTTCCAATTGCAATAATTCTAGTTTTCCAACATTTTCAACCGAAGCTTCGATGTCTCTAATTGGCTTACCTAAATTGGTTAGCCCTTTGGAAACCATTCTTGAAATTGGGGTGTTTTCTTGTTCACAAACTGATTTGGCTGCAACAATGTTTCCGCCGATAATATAATCTCGGACCGTTCGCATAAAACCATCATCCATTTTGGAAGCTTTCTTGATCACGAGATATCTTTCAATCAAGATATATACGGCAAAAATGGAAAGGATCAACAAGGGAATCATGAAATATCCCCCTTTAAATAATAGCTCTATTAAGCTCATACTGGCGCCTTCGGTAGCGACTCCTAAGGAATCAACTGCCTGTAAAAAAAATACATTCATTCAGATGGAGTTGTTTGTTCATTAATTAATAAAGGCAAATATAATTTTTAACAATTGACAAAACGAAGCCTGAGCCTACTAAATTGTTAAAATTCTGATTTATTATGATTTTAAGGCCAAATTTAAGCTTTGGACTAAACTATCCACATTCTATACATTGTGCCTATAATTACTTATATTTGCGCATTAAGTTTTGAATAATTATGGAGGAAAATAATAACGGCGAAGACAGGATTGAAAATGTCAATATTGAGGATGAAATGAAATCCGCATACATTGATTATTCAATGTCTGTTATAGTCGCAAGAGCCTTACCTGATGTAAGAGATGGTTTAAAACCAGTTCACAGACGTGTACTTTTTGGCATGAATGGACTTGGTTTATCTTTTAATAAACCTCAGAAGAAATCAGCAAGAATTGTAGGGGAAGTTTTAGGTAAGTATCACCCTCATGGTGATACATCTGTTTATGATGCCATGGTAAGAATGGCTCAGGATTGGTCCCTAAGATATCCACTCGTCGATGGTCAAGGAAACTTTGGTTCCGTGGACGGTGATAGTCCTGCAGCCATGCGTTATACTGAGGCGAGATTGAAGAAAATATCCGATGAGATTTTATCAGATATCGACAAGGAAACAGTCGATTGGAGATTGAATTTTGACGATAGTCTTCAAGAGCCTACTGTTTTGCCATCCAAAATTCCGACTCTGTTGATAAATGGAGCTACTGGAATCGCAGTTGGAATGGCAACAAACATGCTACCGCACAACCTCACCGAAGTGGTAAACGGAACGTTGGCATACATTGATAATGAGGAGATTACGATAAAAGAATTAACAAGCCACATCAAGGCTCCTGACTTCCCAACAGGCGGTACTATTTATGGTATGTCAGGTGTTTATCAGGGTTTTGAGACCGGAAGAGGTAGAGTGGTTGTTAGAGGCCGTGCTGATGTTGAAGAAACAAAAACTGGTCGTACAATCATTATTGTTTCTGAGATCCCATACATGGTCAACAAGGCGACCATGATTCAGAAAACGGCCGCTCTTATCAATGAGAAAAAGATAGAAGGCATTTCTGATATTCGAGATGAGTCGGATAGAAGAGGAATGAGAATCGTTTACGTTCTTAAAAAGGATGCAAATCCGAATGTTGTTCTTAATCAACTTTACAAGCACACTTATTTACAGACCTCTTATGGTATAAATAATGTCTGTCTGGTAAATGGTCGTCCACGTATTTTGAATCTGAAAGAATTGATTCATTATTTCGTTGAATTTAGACACGAAGTAGTTGTAAAACGAACCGAATATGAATTAAGACAAGCGGAAGAAAGAGCCCATATCTTGGAAGGCTTACTCATCGCTATAGACAACCTAGATGCAGTAATTAAATTAATCAGGGCTTCTGCAACACCAGATGAAGCGAAGCAAGGATTGATGTCTTCTTTTGGACTTTCAGAAATTCAGGCAAAAGCAATTCTCGATATGAGATTGCAAAAACTGACAGGACTAGAAAGAGCTAAGATTAAAGAAGAATATGAAGCTTTAATGGCAACTATTAATGGACTTAAAGAGATTCTCGCCAATAAGGGCATGAGAATGGACATCATCAAAGAAGAGTTAATAGAAATTCGTGAAAAATACGGTGATGAAAGACGTACCGATATTACCATTGATGATAGTGAGTTCGCAATAGAGGACATCATCGACAATGAAAAAATGGTTGTAACCATTTCACACAAAGGATACATTAAGAGAACTTCTCTTGCGGAATACAAAGAGCAAAACAGAGGAGGGAAAGGATCCAAAGGTGGTGGAACTAGATCGGAAGATTTTATCGAAGACATGTTCTCAACCAGTACACACAATTACCTTTTATTCTTTACAGAAGGTGGAAGATGTCATTGGATCAGAGTTTACCAATTGCCTGAAGGAAACAAAACGGCGAAAGGTAGACCAATACAGAATTTGATACAATTGCCTAATGAAGAAAAAGTCTTGGCTTATATCAATGTTCCCAATTTGAAAGATGAGGAATTCTTGGATAATAATTTCATTGTTTTTGCTACTAAAAACGGAACAATCAAAAAGACTTCTTTGAGAAGCTATTCCAGAATTAGACAAAATGGTATCAATGCCATCACCATTAGAGAAGGAGATAGATTGGTCGAGTGTAAATTGACAGATGGAACTTGCGATATCCTAGTAGGAAGTAAGCAGGGTAAAGTTGTTAGATTCCACGAATCTAAAATCAAATCTGTAGGTAGAACATCAATTGGTGTAAAAGGAATGACCTTAGCTAAGGAGAATGACGAAGTGATCGCAATGATTGTTGTTCCTGAAGCCAAGAAAGACACTTCGAAAATTTTGGTTGTAAGTGAGCGGGGTTATGGTAAAAAATCTTTGTTAGAAGATTATAGATTGACCAACCGTGGTGGTAAAGGTGTAAAAACAATTAAGGTTACTGAAAAAACTGGAACATTGGTCGCTTTGAAGGAAGCGGATGATGATGGAGGCTTGATGATTATTAACAAATCAGGCTTAACCATTAGAATGACCATGAGTTCTATTTCAACTCTTGGAAGAAATACTCAAGGAGTCAAACTAATCAACATCAATGATGGAGATGAAATAGCAAGTGTGGCGAAAGTTCCATTGGATGATAAAGATCCTGAAGTAGATGAGGATGGGAACCCAATTATTCAATTAGATGAGGACGGCAATCCAATAGTGCCTCTAGATGAAGATGGAAACCCAATCACACCAGTTGCTGAAGAAGGTCAAGAAACCGCAGCAGAAGGCCAAGATGATACCAAAACTGACAACAAAGCAGACAGTGATTCAGAGGATGTTCCAAGTAATGATCAGGATTCAGAAGAAGAATAAATTAATAATCATTAAACCAACCTAAACCAAAATAGGTCATAGAAAAAAGTTAAACAAAATTCTATTTATCATGAAGAAAATATTTCTCCTAACCATCGGACTTTTATTGTCTTTTAGTGCTTACAGCCAGATGTCAAAAGTTCAAACCGCTTGGTCGAATTTGGATTTTTATCGCCAAGACCCAACCAATGTGGAGCCTTTAATTAAGGCAAAAGATGCTATTGACTTAGCATGCGAGCATGAAAAATCAATGGTTTCTCCCAAAACATGGATGTACAAAGGTCAGATTTATGCTGCACTAGCAGCCACAGAGAATCCCGAATTGACCAAAGGTGCCGCTGATGCCTCTTATGAAGCATATATGAAGGTCATTGACCTTGAAAAAAATGAAAAGAAAGCAAGAAATTCTAAAGATGCAGTAACACAATTGCAGTTTTTAGCAGGAAACTTTTTTAACAACGGTGTTGACAATTTCTCTAATAAGAAGTATAAAGATGCCTACGGAAATTTCTCTAGATATTTAGAAATCTCGGATTTGCAAAAACAATTTAATAAGAAAGGTGGTGTAATTGACACTTCTGGAATTGCCAATTGTGCTTTATCTGCTTTCAATGCTGAAATGTACCCAGAGGCAAAGCCATATTATGAACAGCTGAAAGAACTTCAATATGGTGAATCTTTCGTATACAAGCATTTGGCCTTTATGTATAAAAAGGAAGGCAACGACGAAGCTGCAGCCCAAATACTAAGAGAAGCGATGGAATTGTTCCCTGATGACGCTGACTTAGTGATTTCTGAGATCAACGATGCACTTAATGCTGGTGATATGGACATGGCTGCAAAGAAAGCTGAAGAAGCTTTGAAGTTAATGCCAGACAATTCTGGACTATATAGTATCATTGGTTCTGCCTACTTACAAGCTGTTGAAGGTATAAAAGGAGATGATAAAGCTAAAGCGGATGAATTGAACACTAAGGCTATGAGTATGTTAACAAAGGCATACGAATTAGATCCCAAAAATGTTGATGCTGTTTACAACCTTGGGGTTTTAGAAAACAACCTTGGAAAAGACATCATCGATCAGGCAAATGATTTACCTGCCAACGATCCTAATTACGATAAATTAAATGCAGATGGAATGGAACATGTAAATGTTGCTTTGGGGTACTTTGAAAAGTATCTTGACCTTAAGCCATCTGATGAGAATACTATTAACTTTCTAAAGTCTATTTTTGCTCGTATGAACATGATGGACAAAGTAAAAGAAATGCAGGACAAATTGGACGCATTGAAATAGTAATAAAATATTGACAAATAATACAAAAGGCTTGCTTTAAATTTTAAGGCAGCCTTTTTTTTATTGTACCATTTAAAGCATAATCTTTATTTAAATATTATGAAATACAAATTCATTTCTTGCCTTCTCCTCGGTTTGTTTCTTATTTCCGCCAGCATCAAATTCAATGGAATTGAAAGCAAATCGAAAGTTTTCCAATATCTAATTACGGTGCTTGATGAAAATTTTGTTGACGAAGTCAATGAAGAAGAATTGATGAATACTGCCATGAGAGCAGCGCTTTCTTCCCTTGATCCCTATTCTAAATTTTACGATGAAGAAGAGACCAAAAGTCATTTTCAAAGCATGGATGGAATCTTGCGAGAAGGGATTGGAGTTTTCATGTTTTACAGAGATGGTTATACCGTTGTCTCTAGCATAAATCCTGGATCTCCTGCAGAAAAAAATGACATTCGAGTCGGAGATATTATTCTTGAAATAGATGGCAAAGTAATCTGGGAACAGTATGTAAAAGATGTTCAGGCCATGTTGGAAGGGGAGCCTGGTTCTATGGTGAAATTAAAGATGAACAGGCCAACCAAAGGAGCGTATGAAGTAAACATAAAACGCAAAAATATATTAAGAGCAATTGTTCCATATTCAACCATGCTGAATGATACAATTGCTTATGTAAAACTCAATCATTTCTGGGGGCAATCTGCAGATTCTTTAAAAACAGCCATTCAAAAATTGCAAAAAAAGAAAGGTAAAAAGAATGAAATAAAAGGACTGGTTTTAGATTTACAAAACAACAATGGTGGCTCTGCATTTCAAGCAGTGGAGATTGCAAATTTCTTTTTGCCCAAAGGCAAACCTATTTACTATATGAAATCGCGAAGCAAGGATTTTGAGCCCTATAAAACATTGAACGAACCATTGTACCCCGATATGAAGTTGGCTTTGCTTATAAATGATTATTCTTCTTCAGCAGCAGAGCTTTTATCAGGTGCATTGCAAGACTATGATCGAGCAGTTATTGTGGGGCAAAACTCTTACGGTAAGGGTTTGGTTCAACAAACATGGAATCTTGGTGATAGTACTAGTATGTATTTCACCCTTTCAAGATATCATACTCCATTGAAAAGATGTATACAAAAAATGGATTATTCAAAAGTGCATCTTGGGCAGAAAGAACAAGAATATCAAGATTGGCAGAAAAGCGAATATTTCACTGCAAACAAAAGAAAATTTAGAGATTACGAGGGGATCGTCCCAGATGTAGTTCTACCTAAAAAAGAAACTGCAGATGTTGTTTCTGCCATCAATAGAAGTTATCCTTTTTTCGATTATGTAAACTATTTTAGAAATACACATGAATCGATCGCTGGCCCAACAAATTTTATCATAGAAGATCAATATTTTGAGGTCTTCATAGAGTTTATAAAAGAGTCTAATTACAATTTTACACTCAAAACTGAAAGTGAATTTTTAGAATGGGAAAAGAAATTAAAAGAAAACAATAGTGAGGCCAATTTCACTAAAGAAGTAAATGCAACAAAAAATGCTTTCAAAGCATTGAAATTGCAACAGTTATTTGATAACAAAAATGAGGTAAAGAAATCACTAGAATATCACATAGTTTCTCGATATTATAATGTCGCAGGTGAATATGAATATCTTTTAAGAAATTCAAAAGAAGCCATTGCTGCAAAAAGCGTTCTTAGTAAACCCAAAGAATACTTCAAACTCCTTGGAAACAGTCAATTTCATTAAAGTGTAAAAAGCATCTTTTATAAACTATTTTCTATTTTCTATTCTGAATGGGATGATTCTATTAGTTAATTGGCAAAGGAAAATATTATATTTGAGGGTAATTTTAAGAAAGAAAAATAAATAGTGATGCAATTAAATTTGAAAAAATATCAGTTTTTAATCCTTTTGGGATCTTGTCTTTTTATACTTTCCTGCAATTCAAATTCTCAAAGTGTTGATAAACAAGAAAGTGCAAAGACCCAAACAAATTCGAAAACTGTAAAAGCTCCTACAGCTACAAATCAAAAAGCGACTCAACAAAAGGCAACGCAAGATCAAGCTGTTGCACCAGGAGGCAAAAAACTTGATGCAACAGAATGGAAAAACTTACAAGGAGCATCAGATTTCAATCATACCTATAAACTGACAGATCAGGATCTTTTTGCCAATGAAAACTGGGAAGAAATTTCGATAATGGATTATGTTGAAAACTATAAATATTACAAGCATGATCAAGGGATGTATTATAAAGGAAAGCAAAAAACTTTTAAACTAAACGCAAAAAATCAAGCAAGAAAAAATAGATACAAAGCCCAAGTCCCAACCATTGATAAGGCTTTCAATTTGGTAGGTCAAGCTGCGCCTGCCTATGATTTTGTGGATATCAATGGAAAGAAATGGAACTCTGAAGCCTTAAAAGGCAAGGTCGTTCTTTTCAATTTCTGGTTTGTTGGTTGTCCGCCTTGTCAGAAAGAAATGCCTGAATTAAATGAATTGGTGGAACATTACAAAGATGATTCTGATGTCGTTTTCTTGGCACCTTCTCTCAATCAAATGGATAAGAAATTGGGTAGTTTCCTTAAAAAGAGACCTTTCAATTACAATGTAACTGAAATGGTACCTGGTTTAGCACAAAGCTTCAAAGCTCCAGCATACCC
>CALBCY010000271.1 GCA_937927195.1 uncultured Chitinophagales bacterium | reverse complement strand
GTTCCTGCCATGTCCATATTGTCTGCATAAATTATTGTTCCTGAATGAAATTGTGGCTTTAATAATTGAAACAAGGGCAAATACAAATCTTTCCACCCATCAAGAAATAATAAGTCAATCGGATCTGAATAAAACTGAAGGGTTTTCATGGCATCCCCAATTCTAATTTCAACAAAATCCAATAAGCCAACATCCTCAATATTGCTCTTTGCTTTTTTTGCTTTGCTTACAAGCAATTCTGTTGTCACAACTTTTCCACCAGTTTGACGAACTCCATCCGCCAAATAAATGGTAGAGATGCCAAAAGAAGTTCCAAACTCTAAAACATGTTTGCAGTTGTTGTCAATAATTAATTGTCTCAATCCCTCTCCTTGTTTCTGTGAAATAGGAAGGTATACATTTTCAAAATCCATGGGAGTCATAGGAGTTCCAGGCTGTCCTTTTCTTACTCGCGAAAAATCTTGTTCAGCATCTTTGTGCAAAGCTGCCAATTTGATATCTAATCTGCTAATTTGATCTACTTTCATATTGTAATTATTAATAAATGTCTGCCTCAAAAAAATTCATCAAACTGTTTAAATGCAAGGCTGGATTTATATTAAGTAATTGAATACAAGACTTAAGTGGCAAAATTAAACCAGTTTCAAATACAATTGAATATCAAAAGCTGCCTAAATACTGTAAAAATGGGATATTCTATAAAATAATAGAAAAGTTCTATTTTCAATATTCCTTTAAATTAACAAAAGGCACATTATTTTATCTTGGTTTAACACTGGATTAACAGATAGATGATATGAAATTGTTTGGGTTAAAATATGATTGAAAGTGGGTAATCTGGTGGTAGCATTTTGATTCCAGACCAGACATCTTTGTAAAATCAAAAAGCAACCATATCGTTCATCTAATTAAATTATAGCTTATGAGATTTAAATTAATAATTCTAAGTCTAGTATTATCTTTTACAAGTTTGTCAATCTTTGCAACGGACAACTCTACCTTTTCTATTGAAGTGGTTGATGAAAACACCTTTGCAATTGATCTTGCCAATATAAAGCAAGCTGAAATTAAGATAAGAATAAAAGACCCATTTGGAACAATCATTTACGATGAAAAGTTAATGGACAGTTCTTTACATCAAAAGAAATATGATCTTAAGAAACTTCCATTGGGCAATTACACCCTATTAGTGGCCTATGATGATGTATTCAAAATTCAATCCATCAATAAAAATCTTGAAAAAATAGAAATTGATTCTGAAGACTTACAAACCATCTATCAACCAGTTTTTCGCCAACATGCTATTTATATTGACCTCCACATGCTTTGCTTAACGGATCTGAGCATTTATTTAAAAATAAAGGACAATGAGGGGAACATCATTTATACTGAAATAAATCAACCCAGTGGACCTCTTGAAAAGCGTTTCAATTTCTCTAGGCTAGAAGCCGGTAAATATTCTTTTTCAGTCGAAATTGAAGATGCGCTCTTTTACAATGAATTCAATGAAACATTGATAGAGTGGTCGCCTCCGACTGTTGCAGCCTTGTAAAATTCGAGATTTTAGATTTTAAACAGTATGGTGGGAAAATAGATGATGTACAAGGAGAATGTAGACAGGAAAAATGGGGTTTCGCTGTCCACACAACAACTGTCCTTTCGACCGATAGGAAGAAAAATTGTTAGTATAAGAATGAAAGGTCTAAGATGAATTTCATGCTACCAATTAGAAGATTTCTCCTCCGTCGAAATGACAGGTGGAGAGGAAACGAATTGTTTTGCACATAAGACCAAAAGAAAGCTACTAGAAACCAATTCCGAAAGTCAACAAAGAAAAAATCAATAAAGTTTTCGGTTTAGTTTAGTTTAGTTATAAACATTTGTTTTTATGCTAGGAAAGATCACTCAATTTTTGAGTGGTCTTTCTTTTTTATATTTAATACAATTTAAACCACCAAATGTCCGACATAAATTAAAAAAACTAGTTGGTTCCATCAAGCGGTTCTGTGTCGTGTAAAACTTTAACAAATTGCTTCCGATATTCGGAAGGACTTTTTGTTGTCAAGTCTCTGAAAAGTCTGTTGAAATGAGAGATGTTGTTAAAACCACTTTCAAAGGAAATATTGGAGATACTGAGTTGCTGTTCTGTAAGCAATTTACAAGCATGAACGATTCTGAATTCATTGACAAAACGGGTGAATTTTTTTCCTGAAATTCTTTTGAAATATCTACAGAATGATGGCACAGTCATGTTGGTAATTTGGGCCATTTCATCCAAAGGAATGGCCCTATGAAAATTAGCTTGTACGAAGTCATAGATAATATTGATGCGATCGTTGTCTGAGCTTTCAACCTCAAAAGCATATCCGTCGGCATTGAGAATTGCATATTCTTCTGTCCATGCCATATCTTGCAGAAGACAAAGTAATTCGATGACCTTAGCAAACTTGTCTAAGTAAACCAATTTTTCCATTCGGGCACCAATTTCTTCTTTTGCCTGACCATAAAATGCGATACCAGCCTTAGCTCTTTGAAGCAATTGCTTTATTTCCTGCATTTCATCTAGTTCAAAAAAGTCTTTGCCAAAACAATCTTGATTGAATTGAATGATCGTTTCAGATTCATTGCCTGTTAGCCGATCAGTGAAACCTGTATGAGGTAGCATAGAACCAATAAGGACAAGATCTCCGTTTTGATAATAGGAAAGATGATTGCCAATGTGTCGTTTACCGCTTCCTCCTTTGACATAGACCATTTCAATTTCTGGATGAAAATGCCAAAATGGTGGCTTTTCGTTGGGAGAGGGCTCATTGTAATGTTTTACAGAAAAGGAACTTCCTATTTCATTGCTCACTTTTTCCAATGCTGGTTTTCTCGAATTGGGCATTTTTCAGTTGATTTAAACCGTTTACAGTTAAATTAGGATAAAATTATGTCCTAAGCTAAACAAAAGCAGATGGCATATTACCAGATACCAATACAATATTAACCTCATTCCATAATATTTGAGCTTTTAATGGTTAAACAGCTGTGTAGATAGAACAAAAATTCAGATTCATTTAGCTTATACAATTTAAACCACCAAATGTCCGATAAAATGAAAAAGTTGGTTTGTGGTTGGATTTCCCCTTTAAAAGTGCAAAAAAAAACCCGCGGCCAAAGGCCGCGGGTTTAATTTGTATAATGGTAATATTTACAAAATATTTTTATTCGTCGATAGGATCAACAATTTCAATATTATCTCCATTGTTGTCTATTGTGGTCCTTGAAGAATCATCGATCAACAAGTTGGACATGATGGAAAGCACCAATAAGGCGATTGCCAATGACCAAGTAGCTCTTTCGAGAAAATCAGTAGTTTTTTGAACACCACCAACGGATCCTCCACCACCGCCTCCAAATCCTGCGCCTAGTCCACCACCTTTAGGGTTTTGAACCAAAACTACTGCAATGATTAAAAGACAAATTATTGCTATTAATATCGTAACAAAAGCGTACATTTCTATCTAATTTTTTTTAACATTTCAATTCGATCTGCAAAGTAACTACTTTTTTCGGGAAATTTCAAACTTAGCTTTTCATAAACTTCTTTTGCTTTATGAACATCGCCCTGTTTTTCGTAGATTTTGGCCAATGTTTCTGTAACATCAGTCAAATCGCTTCCTTTGCTTGAGCTTAACTTTGCATTTAATTTAGGGTCAAAAGCCCTGTTTTCAAGCTCTTCTCCTGCATAATTCTCTTTCATATACCTCTGAATCTCAGAAAGGTTCTCTGTATCGGCATTAAATGTTGAAGGGTTCCCTAAATTTTCATTGTTTTCAGGAGAAGCAAAATCAAATTTTCCTGCCCTCTTTTTTTGATTAAAGCGCTCAATTTTTTCTTTTATGCTTTCAATTAACTCATCGTTGTTGCCAGAAGCCAGCTTATTCTTCTCTTCTGCTTGAAAATCGGACAATTTCTTTTGCCTGGCCAACTTTCCTTTTAGTTTGGCTAAGTCGTCCATAACAGCATCTCTGATGTCATTGTCTTCATCAATTGAAATTTCCGTTTCTACCTCTTTCTCCTCTGCAATTTTCTTCAAATCTGCTTGAATTTCTGCTTCTAGGTCCAGTACTTCTTCCGATTTTCCTTTCGCTTCCTCTTTTTTGGCTTCCTCTACTGATTCCTCCACAGGCTCGACCTGCTCAATCGGCGGCTCAAGATTCATTTCAATTATAGGCTCGTTCTCAATAGTAGGCTGAATATTATTAGTCTCGATATTGGTCTCGATTTCCAGATTTGTCTCCGATTCAATTTCTATTGGTGGCTGGGCTTCTTCTTTCGGTAAAAAGTTGGCAATTTGCTCTTTCAATTCAGGATCACCCCTTTCATTAAAAAGTTGATTGAAAGGCTCGTCCTTCTCATTTGGCTCCTCATTTGGCTCTTCATTGATGTCAGCCGAGTCTTTACCAGTAATATTAGCAAAACCAGCAGCTACTCCGCCTGCTAGGCCAGTCAAGCCCAATCCTGTTCGCAAATCAAACTTTCCATCTATTTCTTCTGGATCTTCTGTCTTCTCTTTTATCTCCTCTTCAGAAAGCTCAGGAGCTGAATCTTCCAATGTTTCATTCAAATCATTCAAATCAGGCAAGTCTTCTTGATTGTCAAGCTGAATATTGTCTGTTCCTGCTTTTTGAATTAATTCATCTCCAAAAATGTCATCAATGCTTGTATCAACCAACTTGAGATTGTCTTTATTCTCAACCAGCTCCTCTATTTTCTGATTTAATAAGTCCTCTTGTATTTCCTCTTGAACTTCGGCTTGAACTTCGGCTTGAACTTCTTCCTCTTTTATAGACTTTGTCTCAGAATCAACATTTAACTGGCGGTTGATTTCTTCTACTGGGAATGATTCTTCCTTAGCAGTAATTTCATTCTCTTGTTCTATTTTATCACTATTTGCATGCTCATTAGGACTTTGAAAGCCCATTAGGTTCAGGTTCTGGTTGGTAGGTTTTTGGGGACTGTTAATAGAATCTCTACCGATTTTATTAAACAATAGCTGGCGATCCTGAACAGCCAATGCTAGACCAGGCAAGAGCGTATCCAAACTGCTGTTGTTCTGTTGTTTTGCTTTTTCGGCAAGTAAGAATTTAATGGCAGAGAAATTGGGGTATTCTATAGAAAGTTGCTTAATCGTTTCTAAACTAAATTCACTTAGATCGGCGTCTTTCTTTAGTAATTGAATTATAGCTTTTTTATCCATGTGAACTTTTACCAGTTTACTAATGCTTTATTAAAAATATCGTCTACAATCTGCTTGGTAATCTCTTCAATCAGATCTTCTTCAACATCTTTTAAGTTTACGTTTTTGTCAAAATCTTGAAAACGTGAAAAATTGGAATCCCAAGTATCCTCAACTTTTAAGGTATTGTAATAATTTACTTTTATTCCAATTGTCAATCGATTCAATTCTGCAATGTCATTACTTGCTGAAGCAACAGGTTCAATTGAATACAATGTAATCGAACCACTAAAATTTAAATCGCCCTCTTCCTGAACTAAATCAAGGCTGGTTTCATTAACAAATTTATCTTTTAGCTTTTCTGTAAAAGTCTGACTTAAAATGGGCGCAATTATTCTTGCTTTGTTGGGAAAAAAATCAACAAAGACGGTTTTGGTACCAGGCTCTACCGAAGCTCCTGTGAAACTGTAAACTCCGCAAGACTGGAAACTTAATAAAAATACAAAGAGAATTGAAAAAAAACCAAATTGAAGCTGATTTTGTTTCAAAAATCCTAATCTTTTGGATGCCAAAGTATTATGCTTATTCACTTTTGGTTGTTTTTCTAAAACTTTCATTGTTAAATTTTAATCTACAAATTTGGCGATAACAAGAAAACAAAGCCACTCGCTGGTCGCTGTATCTCGACTATGACTCAATATCTAGCCCCGTTTTGACACAAACTACCCGATGTGAAATCGTATTCTGGATACGACGATTTAGACCCATGGCTTACGATCAACAGTCAAGCTTTAAAGCCAATTATTCGTTGATCTGATATTCTTTGATTTTACGGTATAGGGTTCTTTCTGAAATTCCTAAATCTTCCGCAGCGTTTTTTCTTTTTCCTTTGTGCTTTCTCAATGCCTTTTTAATCAACTCTTTTTCTTTATCCGCAATGGACAAGGACTCATCGACCAATTCTATTCTTTCGTCTCTTCTGAAATTTGTCGAAGCTGGATGCGCACTTAAAACAATGTTGCCAATTACTTCATCTTGTCCAGTTGCGCCTCTTTCCTGATCCCTAGGAGTCTGAGTACCACCAACCTCATTGAATATTCCACTTCTAGCAATTTCTGAAGCTGAAAAATTTCCTGACTGAGCCATTTGCAAAATAAAGCTTTTCAAGTCGTTCATATCTTTCCGCATTTCAAACAAAAGCTTGTATAAAATTTCACGATCAGACATACTTGAACCCGCACTATCTTCTGAAGAACGATCTCCCAATAAAGCAGGAAGTCTTGTCATGGCCGTTTCTACCTTCGGCATAAAGTTCAATAAATCATTGACATCCAAGTTTCTGTCTGGAGCCAAAACGGAAATTTGCTCGGCTATATTTTTCAATTCACGAACATTACCGGGCCATTGATAGTTTTTTAACAAGTTTTTTGCTTCTTCATCTAAAGAAACAGATTGTGCATTGTGCTTTTCAGCAAAATCGGTGGTAAACTTTCTAAACAAGGTGTAAATATCATCTTTTCGCTCTCTCAATGGCGGAACATATATAGGAACCGTGTTGAGTCGGTAATACAAATCTTCCCTGAATTTTCCCCGCTGAATCGCTTTGGTTAATTCTACATTGCTGGCTGCAACAACCCGAACATCAGTTTTGACAACAGCAGAAGATCCAACTTTTATGAATTCTCCTGACTCTAATACCCTCAACAATCTGGATTGGGTATTGAGCGGCATTTCACCAATTTCATCCAAAAAGATCGTTCCTTTATCAGCATATTCAAAATAACCAACACGCTTGTCAGATGCGCCAGTAAAAGCACCTTTCTCATGCCCAAACAATTCGGAATCGATTGTTCCTTCCGGGATGGCACCACAGTTCACCGCAATAAAATTGTTGTGTTTTCTGGCACTCAGTTGGTGAATGACTTTGGAAAAAACTTCCTTCCCTACTCCACTTTCACCAGAAATTAAAACCGTCAAATCAGTCGGAGCAACTTGAACGGCCCTACTCAATGCTTGATTGTAAACATCTGAGTTTCCTATTATTCCAAATCTTCTTTTAAGTGAATTTAAATCCATGTTATTGTTTAGGCTATTGGCTATTGACCTTTAGCTGTTGGATGATTGGTATGCGGCGATCGCCATCTGGCTCGCCTTATGCTGTTGGTGCGGCAGACGAGCTGCCTAGTGGTAAAGAATGGCTAAAAGGAGGCATTGTCGCACTAGCTTAGAATTGTGGTGGCTGGCAAACCGTAGTAAAAGGCTAACTGCAAGCCAAAACACGAATTACTCAACAATGTTTCCGAAAAGGCTTCTAGCTGTGCAATGGGTAATTTTCACATTGACATAATCTCCCTTCTTAGCATTTCCTTTAGGGAAAACGATGCTTCTGTTGTGATCGTTGCGTCCTTTTAAATCATTATCTGATCTTTTCGAAAACTTCTCAACCAAAACTTTATAAGTTTGGCCGACACATTTTTGATTGTTTTCTAAAGAATGTTTTTGTTGTAAATCAATGACTTCACTTAACCTTCTCTTTTTCACATTTTCAGGGATGTCATCCTCATACTTTCGAGCGGCCAGTGTTCCTGGTCTTTCAGAATAAAAATACATATACGAGTGGGAATATTTTGCGTATTCCATTATTGAAAGCGTATCCTGATGTTCTTCTTCCGTTTCACTACAAAACCCGCAAATTATATCTGAGGAGATTGAACAATCCGGGATGATTCTTTTGGCAGCATCGATTCTGCCTTTGTACCACTCTCGGTCATAAGTTCTATTCATTAAATCCAGCACTCTAGAGTTCCCAGATTGAACTGGTAGGTGAATGTAATTGCAGACATTTTCATTTCTGGCGATTACATACAAAACCTCATCTGTCATATCTTTTGGATGAGAAGTAGAAAAACGAACCCTCATATCTCTATTGACTTCAGCTGTCATTTCAAGAAGATTGGCAAAGTTGACCGTTTGTTTGGTCTCAGGATTGGTCCATTTATAAGAGTCAACATTTTGACCCAAAAGGGTTACTTCTTTGTATCCTTTATCAACCAAATCTTTTGCCTCCGCAATGATTGAAAATGCAGAACGGCTTCTTTCTCTTCCTCTGGTAAAAGGCACCACACAGAAAGAACACATATTGTCACAGCCACGCATGATTGAGATAAAAGCTGTCACACCATTTCCATCTAAACGGACAGGATTGATTTCTGCGTAAGTTTCTTCTCTTGAAAGCAAAACATTCACCGCTTTTTGACCTTCGTCTGCATCCGATAAAAGATTGGGCAAATCGCGATAAGCATCAGGGCCACAGACAATGTCAACCAGCTTTTCCTGAACAAGTAATTTGTCTTTCAACCGTTCGGCCATGCATCCCAGAACTCCGATTTTTGCAGCTTTTTTATTTTTCTTGAGTTTCTTGAAATCAGATAATCTCTTTCTGATTCTGTCCTCAGCCTTTTCACGAATAGAACAAGTATTCAAGAATATGGCATCAGCCTTTTCAAGGTCCTTGGTTATTCTGTATCCATTGTCATTCAGAATAGAGGCTACAATTTCACTATCACTGAAATTCATAGCACAACCATAACTCTCTATATAATAGTGCTTTCCATTAAAAGGCGCGACTATTTCAGATGCTGGAATATTGAGCACTTCGCCCTGCCTTTCTTCTGCCAATGGTTGATTAATATCTACTGTTTCCACTTTTGTCAATTCAAATTTCAATAATCGACAAAATTACGGATTTTTGCGTGGAAAACATGACAAAATGGCAATTATTGATTGGGTTTGTTAGGGGAGGCGATTGGCTGTTGGCCTTTTGC
>CALBCY010000270.1 GCA_937927195.1 uncultured Chitinophagales bacterium | reverse complement strand
GTTCCTGACATTGCCAATGAGGCATTGCCTATTACAGGATTCTGATCTGATGAACTGAATCCATTTGGTCCACTCCATGAAATACTCAAGCCACTTCCAGATACGGTACTGTTCAATTGGATATTGTCACCCAAACAAACTATTGTCGAAGCTGCTCCTGCTACAACCGAAGGTTGAGCATTTACGGCAACTGTTACTGAACTTGTAGATGTACATCCTGAAGAACTTGTAACCGTTAATGTATAGGTTCCTGACATTGCTGTCGTTACTGAACCAAGATTAGGGTTTTGATCTGTGGAACTGAATCCGTTTGGACCTGCCCAATTAAATGAACCGTTTCCAGTTCCATAAAGTTGAACACTTGTTCCTGCACAAACAGGACCCGAAACAGAACTACTTGCAGATGCAGTTGGTGTTTCACCAACCGTTACCACAACATCATCAGTATCTGCACAATCATAACTGTTTAGAACAGAAACGGTATAAGTTCCAGACATTGCTGTTGTCACGTTCGTGATCACTGGATTTTGCTCATTCGATGAGAAACCATTTGGTCCCATCCAGTAAATGATCGCTCCTGCATCACTATAGTCGCTGTATAAATTTAATGTACCACCAGAACAAACAACTCCTGTACCAGCAGATGACGAAGCATTAACGCTTGGAGCTGGATTGATAATTACATTCACAGAAGCCGCACTACTGCATCCTTCTGAATTTGTAACTGTCAAAGTATAAGTTCCACTATTGGCAACTGTTGAATTTGAAATACTTGGATTCATTTCATTAGAAGTAAATCCGTTTGGACCAGTCCATGAATATGAACCAACTCCTGTTCCATACAAGTCAATTTGATTACCTGCACAAACCTCTCCATAACAAGATGCCGTTACATCTGTTGGGTTTGGAGTAACACTTATATTAACAGAACTACTTGCAGAACAAATACCATTACTCACGGTAACCGTATAAATCCCAGAATTAACCAAAGTTGTCGCACCTATAACAGGATTCTGATCCGTTGAAGTAAAACCATTTGGCCCAGTCCAGGATACATTTAATCCTGCTCCTCCAATTGTACTATTCAATTGAACACTTGAACCTTCACATACTGTATTGTCAGCAGCACTTGCTGTAACAGTTGGCTGTTGAGAAACAGATATGGTTACAGAACTTGTGCTTGTACATCCATCAGATGATGCAACTGTCAAAGTATAAGTTCCAGACATCGAAGTATTCGCAGAACCTAAATTAGGATTTTGATCACTTGAACTAAAACCATTTGGTCCTGTCCAGCTGAAAGTTCCTGTTCCAGAACCGAACAACTGAATTGAGTTACCTTCACAAACAGGTCCAGTTGCTGAACTTGTCGCAGAAGCCATTGGAGTTTGTCCTACATTTACATTGACTGAACTTGAAGAAGAACAACCAAATGAATTGCTTACTGTAATTGTATAAGTCCCAGACATCGCCGTTGAAACACCCGTTATAAGAGGATTTTGATCAGAAGAACTAAATCCATTAGGACCTGTCCAGTTGATATTTAATCCACCATCACTAAGCGTACTGTATAATTGTATATTGTTTCCTGAACAAACAACACCAGTATTACCACTTGAAGCAGTAACCGTTGGTTGTGGATTGACCATCAAGTTCAATGAACTGCTGGCAGAACAACCATCTACTGAAACAATTGTCAAAGTATAAGTTCCTCCCATAGCTGAGTTAACAGATCCAAGATTAGGACTTTGATTCGATGAGCTGAATCCGTTTGGCCCAGTCCAACTGTATGTGCCCGATCCACTTCCATTAAGCGTAACATTTGTTCCAGCACAAACTGAATTCGAAGGTGAACTAGAAACATTCACTGTTGGATTTTGCCCGACTGCAATTGTTGTAGATGAACTTGCTGAACAGCCTTGAGCATTTGTTACAGTTACAGTGTATGTACCTGTATTGGCAACACCTGCATTTGAGATCAATGGATTTTGTTCAAAAGAAACAAATCCATTTGGCCCATTCCAGCTAATAGATAAACCTCCATCACTGACAGTGCTGTACAATTGTAAATTACTTCCAGAACAAATTCCATTTGGATTGCCATTCGAAGCTGTAACTGTAGGATTCTCTCCAACATTAATTGTTGTAGAAGAATTTGCTGAACAACCTTGTCCGTTTGTTACAGTAACAGTATAAGTTCCAGTATTAGCAGTTCCTGAATTCGGGATGGTTGGATTTTGTTCCGAAGAACTATATCCATTTGGCCCGGTCCAGTTAATAGTCAAACCACCATCACTAATTGTGCTGTATAATTGAATGGTGCTTCCAGAGCAAATGCCATCAGGGTTACCGTTCGAAGCGGTAACTGTAGGATTAGAACTGACAATAACGTTTACAGAACTTGAATTGCTACATCCATTTGAATCTGTTACTGTCAAAGTATAAGTACCAGACATTGCTGTCGAAGCATTTGAAATAACAGGATTCTGATCTGAAGAAGTAAATCCATTTGGTCCCGTCCAAGAGTAAGAACCCGATCCTGAGCCATATAAATTAATTGTTGCTCCTTGGCAAACATTTCCTCCACTAGAAGCAGAAACATTTGATGGACCAGAGTAAACAATAATGGTTACCTGATCTGAAGCTGTACAAGGACCATTGACAACAGTCCATTCAAAAACATTGTTTCCTGAACTCAAGTTACTTACAGTTGAATTAGGACTTGTTGGGTTATCAACTGTACCTCCACCTGAAACGGCAGTCCAGCTTCCTGAACCTGAAGAAGGCGATGTTGCATTTAATGTATAAGATGTACCGCATGTGCTTCCATTGACTCCAGCATTTGCTGAAACAGGATCAAAGAAAGATATCACGACTTCATCATTACTTGGTACACAAGTACAATTGGTGGTTGTCCAAACATAAGTATAGGAACCAGAAGCAGAAACTGTTACTGTCGCATTAGGATCATTTACATCACTAATCCCAGTACCAGAAGTCCACATTCCTAATCCAACTTCAGGATCATTTGCATTTAATTGATAAGTATAGCCACAAACAGACATGTCTGAACCTGCATTGGCAGGTGTTGGTAAATCACCAAAAGTTATGGACACAAAATCAGAAGCTGTACCACAAGGGGTAACAACTGTCCAAGTTAAAATATAAGCACCATAACTTGAAGCTGTTATCGTAGCATTGGGATCATTGATATTTGAAATTGAAATACCAGGCCCAAATGTCCATGTACCTGTTCCGTTTGCAACCGCTGTAGCTGAAAGCGTTTCGCTCAAACCACAAACCTCATGTGA
The DNA here is from genome assembly GCA_937927195.1 of uncultured Chitinophagales bacterium. Classification (GTDB taxonomy): domain Bacteria; phylum Bacteroidota; class Bacteroidia; order Chitinophagales; family UBA2359; genus JAHDGP01. The sequence continues at coordinate 17,529 of CALBCY010000270.1, read as the reverse complement.
CAAACCTGCATCAACATCAATTGTTCCATTGTCATTAAATGTAATGGTAACATCGTCAGAACTTGATCCACACAAACCTGTGTAAGAATAAGTAAAAGTATAAGTTCCAGCTGTTGCAACTGATACACTTGAATTTGGATTGTTGTTGTCACTGAAAGAACCTGAACCAGTCCAAGTTCCATTTCCAGTTCCATTTAAATTATAGCTTAATCCACAAACTGAATCATCAGCACCAGCTGTGACCGTTGGGACATTATTATCGTTGAAAGTTAGAGTTACTTCATCTGATGCTGAGCTACATAAGTTTGCTCCAGACCAAGTGAAGGTATAAGTACCAGGGCCTGCAACAGTAACAGAAGCGTTAGGATCATTCACATTTGAGAATGTTCCATTACCAGACCATGTTCCTGTTCCTCCTGAAATGCTAGCATTTAGTTCATAGCTTACACCACATATAGAATCGTCAGATCCAGCATTCAAGCTTATTGTACTGTTGTCATTAAATGTAATGGTAACTTCATCAGAACTTGATCCACAATCTCCTATATAAGAGTAAGTAAAAGTATAAGTTCCAGGAGCACCAATAGTAACAGAAGAATTTGGATTTGAAGCATCACTAAAAATTCCTGAACCTGACCATGTTCCACTTCCTGTACCATTCAAATTATAGGTCAATCCACATGTTGAATCATCAGATCCAGCAGAAACTGTAGGAACCGCATCGTCAGCGAAAACTATTATAACTTCATCAGTGTCTGAATGGCAAGCATTGGTTTCTGTCCAAGTGAAAACATAAGTTCCAGGAGCTGTAACTGTTACCGTAGCATCTGGATCGTTAATATCAGAGAATGATCCACTACCAGTCCATGTTCCAGTTCCACCACCAAAGTTGCTCGCATCCATTTGGTGACTCAATCCGCAAACATTTGCGTCAGGGCCAGCATAAGTTTCTATCTCAGGAGCATTCAAAACTGTCACTACAACTGTATCAGTTGCTGAATTACATTCATTGCTAACATTTAGAATGTAGGTGTAAGTTCCAGGAACCAAAACAGTTACCAGTGTAGTACAATCATATGTTTTATCAATGTTACCCGGACCAGTCCATAAAACTGTTCCACCTTCACAAGTACCATTTAGGTTGAAATTAAGATCACAAGAAGTGAAGTCTTCTCCAGCATAAGCAGTTACAGGGATATTTTCATTAAAGGTAATTGTAACTTCATCTGATGAAGTTCCACAAGGACCAGTAACTGTCCACACAAAAGTATAGGTACCATAAGCCCCAACTGAGACTTGTGAATTCGGAGCATTAACATCACTGAAAGATGCACTTCCAGTCCAAGTCCCAACATTTAATCCACCAGGATCATTGGCACTTAAATTCAAAGACATGCTACAAATAGAAATATCATTTCCTGCATTGGCAATAACTGCATCACCACTAGTAAAGGTTATTGTTACCTCGTCTGAACTGCTGTTGCATTCATTTGAAGCTGTATAAGTAAAAGTATAGGTTCCGGGTGCTGCTACTGAAACGGTAGCATTCGAAGAAGAAGCATCATCAAATGTCCCGTCTCCAGACCATGTTCCGCTTGCACTTGAACTTCCGTTTAAAGTATAAGATAAACCACAAACCGTTCCACCTGTTCCAGCATCAACTGTCGGAAGGGTGTTTTCATTAAAAGTAATTGTTACATCATCGCTGCTTGTTCCACAGTCTCCTGTTAAGTTCCATGTGAAAGTATAAGTGCCAGGAGCAGTTACAGTAACAGATGTAATCGCTGTATTGGTATTGCCAAATGTTCCATTTCCTGTCCAGTTCCCTGAATATCCAGCAACTTCATTTCCTGACAAAGTATAAGTCAATCCACAAATTTCACCATCAGAACCAGCACTCGCATTTACAGGACTATCGTTTAGGAATGTAATTGTTACTTCGTCACTACTTGTAACACAAGTCGCACCTGTTACAGTCCAAGTAAAGGTATAAGTACCAGGTCCTGCAACAGCAACACTAGTATTTGGATTTGAAGAATCCACAAAGGTTCCAGAACCTGTCCAAATACCTGTTTCATCTCCATTGGTAGTTGCTTGTAAAGTATAAACATTTCCACAAACTGAATTATCTTGTCCAGCATTTGCAAAACAATCTCCGAAAGGAGTAAATCCATAATCTGCATCAACATAATCTTCACCAGCGCTTAGTGAAACATCATATGTTCCCGTTGTAGTCAAACCTGAATCATCAGGTCCAGCTCCAACAACAACAGTGTAATCGCCAGCTGGTAAGTCATCAAATAAATACTCACCGTTCTCATCTGTTGTGGTTGTTGCAATTAAATTGCCATCTCCATCATATAGAAAAATCTCAATGTCAGCAATTCCTGCTTCATCAGGATCTTGAACACCATCACCATCTTCATCCCACCAAACTGTATTTCCAATTGATCCGAAAGGAGCAAAACCGAAATCTGCATCTGGATAATGTTCTCCTAAGCCTAAATCAACGGTATATGTTCCTACTGTAGTGATGTATGAATCATCAGGACCATTGCCAACAGTAACGACATAAGTTCCTTCATCTAATCCATCAAACAAGTAATATCCATTTTCATCTGTAACTGTCATAGCAATCACATTTCCATCTGCATCTGTCAAAGTAACAGTAATGCCAGGAATTCCATTTTCATCTCCGTCTTGAACACCATCACCATTTGCATCCCACCACACATAATCGCCAATAGAACCGAAACAGTCATCGCCTTGGAAAGTAATGGTAATTTCATCTGTGCTGGTGCCACAAGTAGAACTGATTGTATAAAAGAAGGTATAAGTTCCAGGAGCATCAACAGTTACTTGTGTTGAATTAAAATCTGGAGTACTAAACATACCTGGCCCTGTCCAATAAACATCCTCATCAGTATTTCCTGCACTTCCCATAAGATTAGCAGTTAGATCACAACTGCTTAAATCTGCCCCTGCATTCGCCATTGTAACAGTATTTGGGAAAACAAAAACAGAAATATCATCGCTGTCAGTCTGGCAATCTGTTGAAACTGTCCATGTGAAAGTATATCCACCTGAAGTTGGTACAGTAACACTTGTCGTAGGATTAGATGCATCTGCAAATGTTCCATCACCGGACCATTGACCTGATCCATTTGTTGGAGCTACTGCATTTAAATCAAAAGTAGTTTCACAGGTTACAAAGTCGTTTCCAGCATCAGCAGAAACTGGATCGTTATTTTGAAATTCAATTGTTACATCATCTGAGCTTTCACCACAAAAATCACTAACGGTCCAAGTAAAAGTATAAGTTCCAGGTCCCGATACTGCAACTGAAGTTGTTGGTGAATCTGAATTTACAAATGTGCCATTACCAGACCATTGACCAGATGCCGATGTTGCATCCAAAGTATAAACATTGCCACAAACAGTAGCATCTGAACCAGCATTTGCTGGATCGCCCTGAGCCAATACAGTTATTGTTATTTGATCTGAAACTGAAGGACAATCGTTCCCTTCCAATGTCCATTGGAAAATATTTTCACCAATAGATAAATCTTCTACAGTTGTTTTATAACCTGTAGGATTCAAGAAATTTCCCGAACCTGAAACTAGAGACCATGTTCCAGAAAAGCCTTCAACAGCTACTGCACAAAGATTTACCAGATTCGAACAAATAGTTTTGTCCTCACCAGCATTTGCTACAGGAGGATCAACAAACTCTATTGTTACATTTTCTGTAATTCCATAATCATAATTAGGATTTTCAGGACAGGTATAGTCCAAATTCCAAGTGAGTGTATAAACACCAGCTGAGCCAGCAGTTATTGTTGTATTAGGATTGGTCGGATCATTGATTGTTACATTGCTAGCCAATGTTGACCAATATCCAGAACCAGTAGCACTCATAGTTGCTGAAGATCCACAAAGAGTTTGATTTTGACCTGCATAAGCAGAAGGAATACCAGCTCCCAAAGAAACAGAAACATCATCAGATGTTGATCCACAAAGGCCAGTAACTGTCCAAACCAAATCATAAGTTCCTGCACCAATTCCTCCAACAACTGTGTTGGGATCATTTATATCAGCAAAAACAATCCCCAAGTTCGAGGCAGACCATTGACCAGTATAAGGTGAGGGATCAGCTGCCGAAAGGGCTACATCAAATGCACAAGTTGAAACATCTGCTCCAGCATTTGCACTTGAATCATCTCCTGTAACTGTAATTGTTATTTGATCTTGACTTGGAGGGCACTCTACCCCGTCATTTGAAGTTGTCCAAGTCAAAGTATAAGATCCAGGCCCATTTGCAAAATAGGCATTTGTACTTTCATCATTAATGTTTTCAAAACTGACACCAGGACTACCCGACCAGGATCCAGAACCAACAGAAGGTGCATCTGCAACAACATAATAAGAATTGTTACAAGTGCTTTGGTCCATTGTTAAAATTGTTGCTTGAGATGGTGGCTCTTCAAAAGTGACATAAACTGTATCGTATGCGAGACAACCATAACAGTTTACCATCCAAACAAACATATAAGTTCCCGGTTCTTCCGCTGAAACATATGCCGCTGGGAAAGATGGACTAGGAATATTTACTCCAGCTGGAACTATCCAGTCTCCAGCACATTCTGGAGGCTTAACAGCATCAAGCGTAGTAGTTAATCCACAAATTTTTTGGTCCATTCCTGCCGTTGCATTTGCAAGATTACCATCGTAAGTTAAGGTAACATTGTCTGAATCTGAACCGCAATTGTTTGTAACCGTCCAAGTAAAGATATAAGTACCATTTGCCGGATCAATAATTGCAACTGTGGCATCAGGATCGTTAATATCGGAAAAGACACCTGGTCCAGTCCACATTCCAGTGCCACTAAAGGGCGCATTGGCATTTAACTCGATCGATTCAGAACATATGGTTTGATCATATCCAGCAAAAGCATCTGGCTCGCTTTCATTGACGAAAGTGATAGTCACTTCATCGGAGCTAACCGGGCAATTACAATTGGAAATGGTCCATGTGAACGTATAAGTTCCTGCATTGGGAACAGACACCGTTGTATTATTTGACAGCGGATTCGAAAAAATTGCCTGACCATCCCAAATACCATTACCAACATCAGGTATGTTGCCAGCCAAAGTATAGCTAAGACCGCAAACAACAGCATCATCTCCTGCCATAGCAATAGATGGGTCATCGCCAAATTCGACAACAACTTGGTCAACACTGGTGCAACCATTGTCTGAGACTTCATAGGTAAAAATGTAGGTACCAAATGAAGCTACAGTAACCTCCGAAATGGCATTATTGGAGTCCGAAAAAATTCCTGGGCCGCTCCAGGTTCCATTACCAATAGAACTGGAAGCATCTAGAGTTGCAGACAAACCGCACAGAAGACCATCTTCTCCCGCGTAGGCTGAGCATTGTCCATTTAAAGACAACTGGTTGAATACCAAACTCATGAGTAGTAAGAGTAATAAGTATTGTTTTTCCATATTAAATAATTTATTATCCATAGTTCGTATGGACATCCTAACAAAAAAGAGCGCTTTTTTTATTTACTTTTTATCTATTTTTTAGTATATCTATGGGACGATTTTTCAATTAAAACCTATAAATCAGATGATTATACTGACTTTATACATCTTTTTCGTCAAAAACGTATACGGAAGTAAACATAGAAATGTTTTAAATCGGAGCGGCAAAATACAAGATGAGAAATAGAGCTGGCGAAGAATATATCAAAGTATAAATGTACAATAAAATTCATTTCCATGCAATCATTTTTTAGATATCATTGAATCTTAAAATTCAATATCTGAAAGCTATTAATTATATAATCGAAAGTTCAGAGTTAAAACTGTTTACTTTTCTTATTTTTGCAAACAATTTAAATCAATCAATCAAATGAAAGGAATAATTTTGGCGGGTGGTTCTGGTACTAGACTACATCCAATCACTCATGGTATTAGCAAGCAAATAATGCCGATTTATGATAAACCAATGATTTACTATCCACTTTCAACCCTTATGCAGGCTGGAATCAAGGATGTATTGATCATTTCAACACCTCGAGATTTACCTGGGTTTGAAAGATTATTGGGAGACGGAGCAAATTTAGGATGCAATTTCCAATATGCAGTTCAAGAAGTACCGAATGGTCTTGCTCAAGCTTTTGTCATCGGAAAGGAATTTATTGGAAATGATCCAGTTTGCTTGATCCTTGGTGATAATATTTTCTATGGAATTGGTTTAGGAAATTCTCTAGGAAAATTACAGAATGTTGATGGTGCTATGATTTTTGCTTACCATGTTTCTGATCCTGAAAGGTATGGTGTTGTTGAGTTTGACAAAAATAATACAGCCCTTTCAATTGAAGAGAAACCCGCTCAGCCGAAATCGAATTTTGCTGTTCCTGGTTTATACTTTTATGACAATAGTGTTGTTGAAATCGCTGAAAACCTTGAACCAAGTGCAAGAGGTGAATATGAAATCACAGATGTCAATAAACACTATTTGGAATCTGGAAGTCTAAAAGTTACTATTTTGCCAAGAGGAACTGCATGGTTGGATACAGGAACCTTCGAATCACTTATGCAGGCGGCAAATTTCGTTCAAGCAATTGAAGACAGACAAGGTCTGAAGGTTGGTTGTATTGAGGAAATCGCTTATCAAAAAGGATTCATTGACGCTGAACAAGTAAAAAAATTGGCAGATCCATTGATTAAAAGTGGATATGGAAAATACCTATTAAGTATATTGGATAAATAATCAAAATGTCAAAAATATTGGTAACTGGTGGTGCGGGTTTTATAGCAGGCTCACTAGCGGATGTTTTAATAAAAAACCCGGATAACCATGTTGTTATTCTGGATAACCTTCAAACCGGAAGCGAATCTAAACTTCCATCTCCCGATTATTCGAACTGGGATTTCATTAAATGTGATGTAAATAACTTAAATGATTTACAACCAATAATGGTTTCTAATACCTTCGATTATGTATTTCATTATGCAGCAACCGTTGGAGTGAGAAGAACTTTGGAAAATCCCGTCATGGTCTTAAATGATATTGAAGGCATCAAGAACATATTGCACCTTTCTAAAAATACTGGTGTTAAAAGAGTTGTTTATGCTTCTTCCTCAGAGGTTTACGGAGAGTCGATAACTTATCCTCAAAATGAAATAAGTACTCCTCTTAATTCCAGATTGCCTTATGCAATCGTAAAAAGTGTAGGAGAAGCCTTTTGCAAATCTTATCACCAAGAATTTGGTCTTGATTTTAACATATTCAGATTCTTCAATACTTATGGTCCTAAACAAAGTACGGATTTTGTAATGTCAAGATTTCTCAAAATGGCACTTACAAACCAAGACATTACCATTTATGGGGATGGGCAACAAAGTAGAACCTTTTGTTACATCGACGATAATATTGAAGTCAGTATTAATGCTTTTACAAGTGGAGAATATGTCAATGATGTTTTGAACATTGGAAGTGAAACTGAAACCAGTATTTTAAAACTGGCAACTACGATTATTGACATCCTTGGTTCTTCTTCTAAAATAGTTCATCTACCTCCTAGGAAAGATGGAGATATGCAGAGAAGAAAACCAGATGTTGGTAGAATGGAAAAGCTTCTTAAAAGACCAAGAATCAAGCTAGAGCAAGGAATTAAAAAATTACTGGAATCTAAACAGTTTACTTTGCAAGTTCAAAATTCTTAATCTTTTCTGGAGTGGAATTTCAATTTGTTGTTGGTGAATGGTTTCCCAGATCCATTGATTGATCATTGTAGAAAAACAAAAATATTCATAAGTAAATCAATACTTTACAATATTACGACCCTTTTTCTGTTAGTTTTGGTGGAATAATCGTACCCAATTCACTTCTAAAGAAATTAAATTATATTCGCTCTGCAATACTTGAAGTCATTTTTCGAAATGATTTCATTATAACGGTACGAATTTTGATCATTGAAATCTATTATGTCTAAACTAATCGTATATCTTTTAATTATCATTTTTTCAGGAATGGGATGTGTTCCTGAAAAAACTTCTGATAAGCAAGACCTCGTAAAAACGATTCCTGCCAAAAAGGAAGTCAAATCTGACGAAGCTCCTAAAGAAATAGAAGCAAAATCAGATGACAGCTACAGAATTGCATTTTATAATGTAGAAAACTTGTTCGATACAGTAGACAACCCACAAACAAATGACAAGGATTTTTTACCTGGTGAAAAATTGGATTGGACTGATTCAAAGCTTCAGCAGAAAATAAACAAGCTTTCTAAAGTGATAAAACAACTTGGAAATGGCGCTCTTCCAGAAATTTTAGGCCTTTGCGAAGTAGAAAACAAAAAGGTAGTCGAAGCACTGTTCAACTATTGCTGCAAAGATCAATATGGCATTGTTCATAAAGACTCACCTGATGAAAGAGGCATCGATGTGGCTTTGGTTTATGATAAAAGTAAAGTAAAAATCATTGACCAAGAATTTCTTACCCTCGATTTAGATGGAGATTTTACGAGAGACATTTTGTATGCTAAGGCAAAAATTAATGAAGAAATAATTCACTTATTTTTCAATCACTGGCCTTCAAGAAGAAATCCTGCCAATGAATTTAAAAGAGAAGCTGCTGCTGCTCTTTTGCGTAAAAAAACAGAAGAAATATTTGCGAAGAACAAGGTGGCTAATATTGTAATCATGGGCGATTTCAATGATGAACCTCACAATTCAAGCATCAAAAAAGTTCTTAAAGCTGAAAAGTTACCAGAAGAGAACATCGTAAACACCAAACTTTACAACCTTACATACACTTGGTCAGACAAAGGGGAAGGGTCATATTTTTATGATAAATGGAACGCAATTGACCAAATTATCGTTTCTGGAGCTATAATGGATGACTCAGGCTGTAAAATTTCAGCCCAAGACGCCAAAGTTTTAAAAGAAGACTGGATGATATTTCACGATAAAAAGAATGACGTATACAAGCCAAACAAGTTCATGAACGGTGGCACAGGAAGGGTATATGGTGGCTATAGCGATCATCTTCCAATTTATGTCGATGTCAGAAACAATTAATATTATCTTGAAAGAATAATTAATATTAGATAAAGTTGAAGGCGGAATTGGATAAACCAATTCCGCCTTTTTTTTTTGTATTTTTGCGCTCCTATTTTGCTATATTAAGAATTGAAATTATGGAAATTGAAGAATTATTAAAATCAAATACCGCTCAGATTGTAAAGGATCTTTATGAAACTGACTTTGACCAAAGTAAGATTATCATAAATGAAACGAGAAAAGAATTTGAAGGAGACCTAACTGTTGTGGTATTCCCTTTTAGTAAAATAGCTAAAAAGAAACCTGAAGACACTGGAATTGAAATAGGAGAGAAACTTGTTGAAAAACTTGATTTCATTTCCAGCTTTAATGTCGTAAAAGGTTTTCTTAACCTTGGCTTTACCGACGACTATTGGCTGAAAAGATTGGCTGTCATTTCACAAGACAAATCCTTTGGCTTTTCTAATTCCAATGGAAAGAAAGTTGTCCTTGAATATTGCGGTCCTAACACCAATAAGCCCATCCACCTTGGACACATACGTAATATGACGCTCGGTTTTTCTGTTGCTGAAATATTAAAAGCAAACGGTTATGAAGTTCACAAAGTCAATATCCTCAATGATCGTGGAATTGCTATTTGCAAATCAATGCTGGCTTGGCAAAAATTTGGACAAGGCGAAACTCCTGAAACCAATAATACCAAAGGGGACCATTTAGTAGGAAAGTATTACGTGAAATTCGATCAAGAACTAGGAAAGGAATTTGAAAACTGGCAAAACTCGGCCGAAGCCAATTCAGAATATTCAAAATGGTTGGAAGAAAAAGATGGTAAAAAATCGAAAGAAGAAGGAAAAGAACAGTCCGAACTCAAAAAACAATTTCACAAATCTTTCAAAAACACCTACTTCAACCAATACAGCGCATTGGGAGCTGAAGCAAGTGAAATGTTGCTAAAATGGGAAAACGATGATCCTGAAGTTCGTCAACTTTGGAAAAAAATGAATAGCTGGGTTTATGATGGTTTTCAGCAAACCTTTGATCGTCTTGGCATAGACTTCGAAGAGCATTACAAGGAATCTGACTTTTACAAAGAAGGCAAAAACATGGTCGAAGCCGGCCTTGGTGAAGAGAAATTTTATCGCAAGGAAGATGGATCCATCTGGGCAGATTTAGAGGAATACAAACTGGATCAGAAAATCCTAGTGCGAAACGATGGCACTTCCCTCTATTTGACTCAGGACATTGCAGTGGCTCAAGCACGTTACAACAAATACAAAATGGATCTGTCCATTTACACAGTTGGTGACGAGCAAAATTACCATTTCAAAGCCTTAAAAGCAGTTTTGCAAAAACTGGACAAAGCTTATGCCGATGGCATTCATCACCTTTCTTACGGAATGATTGATTTACCTTCTGGTAAAATGAAATCTCGTGAAGGAACCGTTGTTGATGCAGATTTCTTGATTGATGAAGTGGTCGAAAAAGCCCGATTGGCAACCATGGAGTTGGGTAAAATTGAAGACTTCTCCAGTGAGCAGGCTCAAGAGTTGTTTGAAAAGATTGGCATCGGAGCACTGCGTTTTTACATACTTAATGTAAATCCACAAAAACGAATGTTGTTTGATCCAGAAAAATCAGTTGAATTGAATGGAGCAACAGCTGTCTTTATTCAATACGCTTATGCCCGTATTCAATCGGTTTTGAGAAAATACAATCAAGACGTTCCAACAGAAATTAAAGTGAATAAAATGGAGCCTATTGAGCGAGAATTGATCATTGCTTTAAGTGGTTTTGAAACAACCGTTCAAGCCGCAGGCAAGGATTTTGACCCGTCATTAATTGCGCAGTACACTTATAATTTGGCCAAATTGTTCAATAAATTTTGGAATCAATGCCAAATATTGAATGCTGAAGATGAAAATGTTAAAGAATTCAGAATTTTATTGTCAAATTCATGTGGTAATATCCTTGAAAAAGGCCTAAATCTGTTAGGAATAGACACCACCGAAAGAATGTAGATTTACTTTTTACAAGTCAAACCGTTAACTTTGTCCGTATAAACAGTCAAATAACAGGTAGCGCTTAAATAATATGGAAGTATTTTTTGATCGTTACCATCATTAGAAAATAAAAACAAATACAAATGGGAAGAGCATTTGAATATAGAAAATCAACCATATTCGCAAGAAATGACAGATTGTCAAAGGAGTTTTCAAAAGCCAGTCGTCAAATAGCAATTGCTGTAAAGGAAAGTGGTCCTGATCCAGAAACCAATCACAAACTGAGAAGAGCCATTCAAAATGCCAAGGGTGTTTCGATGCCTAAAGACAGAATTGAAGCGGCTATAAAAAAAGCGTCAGATACAGATACAACTGGTTTCCAAGAACCTGTTTATGAAGGCATGGGACCACATGGTGTTGCTATGGTTGTTGAAACAGCTACCGATAATACGGTTAGAACTGTTGCCGATGTAAGAGCAGCCTTTCGTAAAAAAGGTGGTCAATTGGGGACCAATGGAATGCATGACTTCATTTTCGATAGAAAAGGGGTGTTTTTCATTACACCTGATCAGGTAGAGGATATTGAAGAGCTAGAGTTAGAATTGATTGACTTTGGATTGGAAGAAATCAAAAAAGACACAGTTGAAGAGGAAGAATTGTATTTGATTTTTACCACTTTCGCTGATTTTGGTAAAATGCAAGAGGCTTTGGAAAAATTGAACTTAGAGGTTAAAAAAGCTGAACTTCAGAGACTTCCAAACCACACAAAAGAATTGACAGACGAACAGGTCGATGAAGTTCTTGCACTTATTGATAAATTAGAGGAACTGGATGATGTACAAACAGTTTTCCACAATTTGGCTTAGAAAAGCCAGACAACTAATAAAAAAAAGCCCTATAGGAATGTTTTCCTATGGGGCTTTTTTTTGAACCATTTTTTGTATTTTACTGTTGATAAAATAAAAAAACTTATGCAAACACTAGCGATTATTATGGGCTGTTCAATAGCAATTATTGCCATTTTGAGTGGTAATTATTACAAACTTGAAAGAGCAAAATTACGCTCTGGTGGAATTTCCCAAGAAGATAAGAAGCTATTGGCAGCTATGAAAGATGAAAATGAAAACCTCAAAGAAAGGCTTCAAAACCTGGAATACATTGTCACTAATATTGATGAAAATCTGCTCCCACCAGGATCTTTAGACCGCCCAGAAGATGCTCAGTTAAAACTGGCTGAAATGACCAAAAGATTGAAGCAATAAATTTGCTGAAATAAATAAAAATTAAAGCGCACTAGAATCTCTAATAATTCCGTTGATAGAAGGAGAAAACTCTTAGAATCCTTACTTTTGTCAATATATGGAAGCGCCAGAAAATCGTTCATCGGAAGGTCAGGGCAAGTACCGCCAAAAGAAAAACAAACAAGAACAGAACAGAGCTAATCTGATCAAAAAAGCTAAAAAATGGGCCATTATACTGGGCATTTTGTGCTTGATTGGAATTATTGCCCTTGTTGGCTTTATCACTGCCGTTGGTTATGGCGCTTTCGGTAAACTTGCCACAGTTGAAGAACTACAGGCCATTAAAAACCCTGTTGCCTCTGAAGTATACTCCTCTGACGGCAAATTACTCGGTAAATACTACTTTGAAAACAGAACCAATGTAAAGTTCGAAGAAATTTCTCCCTTCGTTGTCAATGCCTTGGTTGCAACAGAAGATGCTCGTTTCTTCGAACACAAAGGAGTTGATACCAAAAGTGTCCTTCGAGTTTTGATAAAAACCATTTTGATGGGTAACCGCAAAGGCGGAGGAGGAAGTACCATTAATCAACAACTGATCAAAAATTTATACAAAAGAGACAATTATGGCTTTTTGACCATTCCTGTTAATAAGACCAAAGAAATCATTGTTGGAAAGAGATTAGAAAAAGTATTTGGGAAAAACGACATTATCACGCATTATTTGAATACCGTTCCATTTGGTGAAAGAACATTTGGAATTGAAGCTGCAGCTCAAAAATTCTTTGGTTCTTCTGCAAAAAAATTAAGCCTAGAGGAAGCGGCCACCCTTATCGGTTTATTGAAAGCTACCACTTCGTACAACCCTCGTTTACACCCAGAACGTTCTAAAACAAGAAGAAACACTGTCATTAATCAAATGGTGAAATATGGTTATGTAAGTGAGGCGGTGGGGAAAGCAGCAAAAGCGCTTCCAGTCAATATGGACAAATACAATCCTCAAACACACAATGATGGATTGGCTCCGCATTTTAGAACCTTCCTAAAAAAAGAACTGAAAGACTGGTGCAAAGTAAACAAGAAAAAAGATGGCTCCAATTACAACCTATTCACGGATGGATTAAAAATCTATACAACCATTGACAGTCGAATGCAAGATTATGCAGAGAAGGCAGTCGTCAAGCACATGATCGAATTGCAAAAATCATTTGATCAGCAATGGTCGAATGGGCATCCCTGGGGATCAGACAAAAGCTTGATGAAAAACTCCATGCGTCAATCAAGTCGGTATAAGAAAATGAAGGCAGCTGGAAAAAGCGATTCTGAAATAGACAGGTCTTTTAGCCTAAAATCAAAAATGAATATTTTCACGCTTGAGGGAGAAAAGCAAGTCATGATGACACCATCTGATTCTATAGCCCACTACCTGAGAATGCTCAACACTGGTTTCATGGTCATGGACCACAAAACTGGGCAAATCAAAGCTTGGGTTGGAAGCATCAATCATGAATATTTTCCCTATGACCACACCACAGGTGTGAGGCAGGTTGGATCTACATTTAAACCTGTAGTCTATGCTGCTGCATTAGAATCAGGATTTGAACCATGCACCTACTACCCCAATGAGTTAAGAACCTACATAGACGAATACAACAAAGAATGGACACCGAGGAATTCAGATGGAAAATACGAAGGAGAATATTCAATGAAAGGTGCTTTGGCAAATTCTGTGAACACCGTTTCCGTTCAAATTTTGCATGATGTAGGATTGGACTCAATTATTCAGTTGGGAAAAAGCTTTGGTATAGAAAGTGAAATCCCAAGGTATCCATCGATCGCTTTGGGAACACCCGATTTTTCTCTTCAGGAAATGCTGAAAGTTTACGGTGCATTTGCAAATGGAGGTTACAAGGTTCAACCCAAATATTTAGCTGAAATTAAAGACGAAAGAAACATTTCCTTGGACCGATTCAGTCCATACACTGAAGACATGGAAAGAGTCATCAATGCCAATACAGCCCAAATGATGGTTGAAATGTTGCAAGGCGTAGTGGATAGTGGAACTGCAAGACGTTTGAGATTTAGGTACAACCTTACACAGGACATTGGTGGAAAAACAGGAACGACGCAAAACCAAACGGATGGTTGGTTCATGGGCTTCACACCTGACTTAGTAGCAGGAGTTTGGACTGGTGGACAAACCAGAATGATCCGTTTCAACTCAATAGAACTGGGACAAGGTGCAAACATGGCACTTCCAATTTTTGGTTTATTCTTAAAAAACCTTTACAATGACCCTAATTTTCAAGATTTGGCAAACAACAGTTTTGCTGAAGTAAGCGAAGACGAATCTTGGAGATTGGATTGTGAAATGTGGAGGCTTTATGCACCTGTTGTTGACACATTGGATGAAGACGAAGACTTTAGAAACAGACTAGACGAATGGCTAAATCGCAACAAAAACAAAAACCAAGACAACAAAGTAAAGGATCGTTCAACGAAAGTTAAACCAAAATCCAATAAAAACAACAGACCTAAAAAACCAAAGAATAACAGTGTTCCTCCCAAGAAAAAAGAGTCTCTTTGGAAAAGAATTTTTGGCAGTAAAAATTGACAGACATTAGCCTCAAAGGTTGCTTAGGGAATAAAAAAATGTTGACATACAAAAACCGGAACAAAATTCTTAAAGCTTATGGTTTAAATTGTATAGAAGGGCGAAACCCTTTGGGTCAGGTCGGGCCGTGTAGGCTATCCGCTGATATGTAGCATTTTTTTTTGCAGTTTACTTTTTTGCAGTTTACATAGTCGCTTCTTGTCATCACTAATCGTTCTGCCTGCGACACTCCTTATTTCACAAACAAAAAAAGTTCTACAAACCGCTACTATCCCTTTCACAATATTAACAACAGAGAAAAGAATTTAAATTTTCAAAAAAAACATCAAATGAAATTTGTAGCGATCTCAGACACACACGGAAAGTACCGTCAATTGGAACTACCAGATGGAGATTGCCTAATTCATGCTGGAGATGTTTCTAATCTTGGGGAACGGCATGAAATTCTTGACTTTCTTGATTGGTTTGAAAATTTAGACTTTAAATACAAAGTGTTTATTGCTGGAAATCACGATTTCTATTTCGATGGTATATCACAAGAAACGGTGGATAAAATCATTCCCAAAAGCATTATATACTTAAATGATTCAACTGTAGAAATAGAGGGCATTAAAATTCATGGCTCCCCTATTCAACCATGGTTCTTTGATTGGGCATTTAACCGTCAAAGAGGGGAAGACATTGATAAACATTGGCAGTTAATACCGCTTGATACGGATATTCTAATCACACATGGTCCAGCTTATGGGATTTTAGACAAAACCCTAAGGGGCGAAAAAGTTGGTTGCGAAGACTTAAAGCAGCGAATCAAAAAAGTTCGCCCCGCCTATCATATTTGCGGCCATATCCATGAAGCCCGTGGTCTAGTTCAGAAAAATGAAACCTATTTTATCAATGCCAGTGTTGTAGACATCAGGAATCAATTGGTTCACGAAGCTTTTGAATTTGAGTATGAAGCCCAGCATCCCTTATTTGAAATATTGGGAAACCCCAATCAGTTTTTAACAAGCTTGTTTAGCCAGCTTGGAGAATTAAAAATCGATGTTCAGCAATATGAAATGGATCATATTTGTTACCGAGTTGAAACAGAAGATAAATATGTTTCAGTAAAAAATGAGCTCTTAAATTTCGGCAAATTATTGACAGAAAAAGAAATAGGCGGGCGATCCATTAGCATAATAAAACTAGACAAACCAATTTTATTTCACGATAAAAAAAAGAAGAAGAGGAAAATATTTCTGATAGAATTGCCTGCACCTAAGTCAGGTAGTTTTTATAGAGAGGGATTTGAACATGTTGAATTTGCAATCGGGGAAGATCCGAAAAATTTCATTTCAAAATATCCAGATATCAATTTTGACATAAAGGGGATCAACAAAAAAATCAATGCCGATCTAAGGTTAAAGCTCGGTAATTGCAGTGTAAAATTTCACGAATACAGCCTTGAGTACGTCGTGGCTCATTTGGAAAAATGACACAAACTGGCTTCGGGACTCAAGGTTGTAAAAAAAATCTTCAAAAAAAAACAAATCATTCCCCAAAAATGCCCCAAAAAGACTTGCAAAATGAGGCAAAAAGCATTCTTTAAGTAGAACGCTATTTAATGTCAAACAATTCAAATCCACACGATCAGTTTTTCAAAGCTGTCTTTTCCAAGAAAAAGATAATGGCAGATTTCATAAAACACTTTCTGCCAAAGTCCATTTCACAAAACATTAATCTTGATTCACTTAATCTAGAGAACAACTCTTTCATCGATGAAGAAATGAAAGAACACTTTTCAGATTTAATCTATTCTTGTCAATACAAAAAAGAGCGAGAAGTAAAGATAGCCTTGCTATTTGAACATAAGAGTTATTTGGTTAAACATCCTCATTTTCAACTAAACAGATATATGTTAAACAGTTGGAAACAGGACAAAGAACAAAAACAAAAATTAACTCGGATCGTTCCAATAATATTATATCATGGAAAGCAAAAATGGAAAAAGCAAAAATTAGCAGACTATTTTGAGGCCATAGATAATGAACTAAATTATTTCCTTCCTGGTTTTGATTATATTCTAATAGATCTTAACAACTATTCGGATGAGCAAATTCTCGCCTTAAAGATTGTATTTCTTGTGAATAGTCTCATTGCCTTGAAGCATAGCCATGACAAAGAATATTTGTTAAAAAACAGCGAACTTTTCTTTTTCGAAATTAACAGGCATATAAATTCGCAGCAAGGCCTGGAGTTTTTTGAGTTAATTTTTATATATTTAACCAAATCTCATGAAATAAAACCCAGTGAATTAATAAAATTAAATGTTATGAATGATAAATCCTTAAAACCAAAATTCATTAGCACTTATGATCAACTTATTCAGCAAGGTGAGATAAAAGGAATGGAGAAGGGAATGGAGAAGGGAATAACAAAAGTATTGAATAAAATCATTTCCGACAGACCTACGTGGACTGATGAACAAATTGCTGACTTAACCGGAGAATCTATTGAATTGGTCCAAAAAGTAAGAATACTGCAAAACAAGAAAAAAGAGAATTCGTGAGCGATAATTTAACAACACCAATTTTCTTAAGCACTTACGATCAGATTCTTA
>CALBCY010000269.1 GCA_937927195.1 uncultured Chitinophagales bacterium | reverse complement strand
TTTTTCTTCTGTTGTCTTTTTGAGTCCTGTGCCTTCAACCGGATTGTAATCCAATATATTGACCTTGCAAGGAAACTGTCTGGTAAATGTTGACAATTCGATAGCATCTTCTTCAGTATCATTGAATTTGTCAAACAGGATGTATTCAATATATAACCAGCGACCAGTTTGCTCATAAAGGTATTTCAATGCCTCGCTCAAAGCCTTCAAATTGTTTTGCTCATTGATCGGCATGATCTTGTCTCGCTTGGTGTCATTGGCGGCATGGAGTGAAAGTGCCAAATTGAATTTGACTTTTTCATCCGCCATCTTTGTTATGATTTTGGCAATTCCCGCAGTAGAAACCGTAATCCGTCTCGGAGACATATGCAAACCAGTTGGCGAAGTAATCAACTCGATAGAGTCCAAAGTATTTTTGTAATTCAACAAGGGTTCGCCCATTCCCATGTAAACGATGTTGGTCAAATTCATGCCATGGTTGGCCTTCGCTTGTTCGTTGATGACATTGACTTGATCAAAAATTTCTAAAGGATTCAGGTTTCTGACTCTCTTCATTTTTCCTGTGGCACAAAAAGAACAAGCCAAACTGCAGCCGACCTGACTTGAAATACACGCCGTCATTCTTGATTTCGTAGGTATCAAAACGCCCTCGACGAGGTTTCCGTCGTGAAGTTTAAAGCGCGATTTGACCGTTCCGTCATTGCTCGTCTGAACCAAATCAGTTTCAAGTGAAAGGAAAGTAAAATTCTCTTTTAGTTTTTGTCTTAGATCCAATGAAAGATTACTCATTTCTTCAAAAGATCTTGCTCCTTTCTGAAACAACCATTCATTCAATTGTTTGGCCCGGAAAGCCTTTTCTCCGTTAGAAACAAACCAGTCTTTGACTGCTTCCCTGTCTAGTTCTCGTATGTCTTTTTTCTGTGTCAAAATCTGTTTGCTTTTTAACTTGGGAGGTTTTATGATGTAATACAATACAAAATTAGCCAATAAGTTGAAGAATAAGTTGATTTAGAGTTTAAAGTGAATAAATGAGCGATTTTACTGCGGAAAAGCGGCTCGCGTAGGCTTGATTAGTTGCTTTGAAATTTAGCAGCTCAATTTTGGTCTCCTGCGCATTATTTTGGTCTCCAGACCATCTCCCGCGCGCTTTATTTTGGTCTCCAGACCATCTCCCACGCTTTATTTTGGTCCTCCGCGCGCTTTATTTTGGTCTCCAGACCAAAATTAATGGTTCAACCAATGGCATCATTAACAACTTTTTGGGCTTCCTCTTGTATTTGTTTCAAGTGTTCTTCACCTTTAAAACTTTCCGCATAAATCTTGTAAATATTCTCCGTTCCTGAAGGGCGAGCAGCAAACCAGCCATTTTCGGTTTCAACTTTTAGACCGCCAATAGCGGCACCATTGCCAGGAGCATTGGTGAGAATGTTTGTAATTTTTTCTCCTGCGAGTTCAGAAGAAGAAATCTGTTCTGAAGATAGTTTTTTCAATTTATCTTTTTGTTCAGGAGTAGCAGGTGCGTCTATGCGACTGTATATTGGTTCTCCAAATTCATGAATAAAACCCTGATAGATTTCTGCTGGATCTTTACCCGTTCTTGCAGTTATTTCACCAGCAAGTAAAGCAGCGATGATGCCATCTTTGTCAGTAGACCAGACTTCTCCTTTCATATTCAAAAAAGAGGCGCCTGCACTTTCTTCGCCACCAAATCCGAGACTCCCATCATAGAGACCGTCTACGAACCATTTGAAACCAACAGGTACTTCCACCAGTTTGCGGTTTAGTTTTTTAGCAACTCGATCGATCATTTGACTACTGACCAAGGTTTTGCCGATGCCTGTGTCAGCATTCCAAAGTGGTCTATTCTGAAACAAATAATCAATTGCGACCGCCAAAAAATGATTGGGTGGCATCAGTCCACCACTTTGGGTTACTATACCATGACGGTCATGATCTGTGTCGCAAGCAAAGGCCACAGGAAACTTATCCTTCAATCTTATAAGCCTTTGCATTGCATATTTAGAGGAGGGGTCCATTCTGATTTTTCCATCCCAGTCCAAAGACATAAAACTAAAAGTATGGTCTACTGAATCATCAACAACCGTGAGATTCAATTTGTAACGGTCAGCAATTCTTTGCCAATACAGGACTCCTGCTCCGCCAAGGGGATCTACCCCCATCTTAATCTCAGACTTGCTGAGTAAATTGAAATCAATTACTTGGTCTAAATCAGAAGTATAGGCATCAAGAAAGTCATACTCTTGAGTCGTTGAAGCACTCAAGGCTTTGGACAGTGTTGTTCTTTTTACATCTCTGAGTTTATTTTCTAAAATTTCATTGGCTCTCGATTCAATCCAAGAAGTTACCGATCCTTCTGCAGGGCCACCATTCGTCATATTGTATTTGAATCCTCCATCTTGAGGTGGATTATGCGACGGGGTGACAATGATTCCATCAGCCAGTCCATTTTTTCTGCCTTTGTTATAGACGAGAATCGCATGGCTGACTGCGGGAGTTGGGGTATAGCCATCATTGGTAGCGATCATGGTTACTATACCATTTGCTGCGAGTACTTCCAAAGCAGTGGCTTGTGCAGGAGTGGACAAGGCATGAGAATCGATCCCCATAAAAAGAGGCCCTGTGATGCCATTTTTTTCTCTGTAATTACAAATAGCTTGTGTTGTTGCAAGGATGTGTTGCTCATTAAAAGAATTATTCAATGAGGATCCCCGATGACCTGAAGTTCCAAATGAAACCCTCTGTTCCCGTCTTGACGGATCAGGCTGTTGCGTAAAGTAATTGGTAATAAGTTGAGGAACATTAATAATTTGTTCTCTCGATGCTGGTTTTCCTGCAAATGGATGGAGTGCCATATTTTATATTTTTAGCAAAGTTAATTTGATCAGATTATTTTCCAAATTGGCAACAAGTTTCAAAATTCTTGTTCCCTTTTATTTTTTATCTAATCGTCATTCAATCATTAAGCAATTCTAGATATTTTGGGTTTCATTTAGATTTGTATCAAATAGTAGGTCTTCTTGTGAAATTGACAGATAAGGTACATGAGCACCATGGTAAAGAGTGCTTATTGTATTAAATTTGTTTGTATCAAAATTCACCAAACTGGTATATTAAAAATAATATTGTTCCATATAAAAGAACTAAATTGATTGCAACAAAAAGAATGCGTTTTAATCTTGTCAATTCAAATGCTTTGGAATTCCAAATCATGATCAATAAATGATAGGGTATGAAAAAAAATTCTTCAATACCATTGTTATTTATGGACAGGCTTAAAATTATTGAAATTGGAACAAAAATAATTGTCCATAAACTTACATTATAAATGTTTAATATTAAATGTTCGAAAACATTTTTCTTAAATTTTAAATAGAGTAGGGAACTTAAAAAAGTCAATAAAATGATGTTCGATAATAAAATTACAAATTGAGAAGAGATTGTACTTGTCACTACAAGCCCTAAAAAGTCATTTGCAATTAAATAATGTAACAAAAGAAACAAGGAAGCTATGGTAAAGAATTTTCCCGGACTAAAATAATATTTCCGAAACCCGTTCCAGTAGTTTGAAACCAATAATTTAGGATTGCTTAATCCGGTTTTTATATTGGTGAAAAATGATTTTTCTAAAGAGAAAACACTTGCAAATAAATCTTCTAATATTGTTTTGATTGAAATTCTTTTGCCTTTATAATATTGACCACAATTCGCGCAATACTTTCCTTTTATTTCAGTCGAACAAACAGAACAATTCATACTATATTTTCATGTTTTTCTAGGAATTGATTAGAAGGATTTGAGTATGAAACTGTAGCTTGCCTATTGATCTATTTTATTCACTTAGCAAAACAATTCTCGCCTTCATTTTTTTTTACTTCAAAATTCACCTTTTTGTTCCAGAATTATTCGATTCTGGTAATTTCAAAGAATGAGGTTTTATATTGAACAGCAACAATACAGCGTATGAATAATAAGCCTTTTTAGAATTATTTTCACGATTTAATCTATTTATTTTGATTTTGTTGCTAGCAACAGGGGAAAAAAGCATTGATTAACCTCAGTAACAAAAAACTAGGCTATCTTCTCTTCGGGCAAGGCATACTTTAATAAAAAGGTAAATGTGCTTCCAAAACCCAGCTTACTTTTCACGCTCAAACCACCTTCTTGGAGTTCTATGAGTTGTTTGACGATACTTAGGCCAATTCCATAGCCTTGTTCGGCATTTTCATTGTGTATCTGGCTGTAGGTTTCAAAAATAGAATTGAATTTTTCTTGAGGAATACCGATTCCACTGTCGATTACATTGAATTCAATGAGAATGTGGTCTTTGGTTCGGTTTCTGGTTTTGAGCTCAATTTTGATTTCTCCTTTCGGCGTAAACTTTAATGCATTGTCTACCAAATTGGAAAGGATTTGCCAAAGCCTCATGGAGTCTCCAAGAATAACGAGTGGAATGTTACTTGGAACCACACTTTTTAATTGAATGTCTTTTTTTCTAGCTTTTATTTCAAAAGTATTGATGGCCGAATTGATCACTTCTTGGACAGAGAAAGGATGGCAAGATAAGTTGAACTTCTGCGCATCAGATTTTGAAAAGGAAAGTAAGTCATTGAGCATAGAATCCAGGTTTCGTGCTGAATTTCCCAATGCTTTTATATAATCAAGTCCTTTGTGATCTGCGATGTAATTCTTTAACAAATGTGTTGTGCCGACAATCTCAGTAAGCGGTAATTTGATATCGTGGGCAATTTTTGAAAAATGATCCTGGCGAATTTGTTGAATCTTCTTGATTTGGTCTATCTCCTCTATCAAGTTTTCGTTTAGGTCTTCCCCATTTACATTCAACTGCAAATCTGCAGATTTGGATGGGTAGTGTCGGGTTACGTCTTCCATTACACAAACCAAGCTTTGCTCATTCTTGATGAAACTAATATCAAGAATGTATTGTCTTCCGCTAAAATCTAATTCAATTCCGTCAAACCGACGGCTCTGCCCTACGTTTAAATCTTTGTAAACGTGAGAGTAACGCTTAAGGAAAGGTAAAATATGAAATAAAGACTGAGAATTATTTTCTCTAAGATCGATTAGAGTATGGCAGGAGTCCAAAAGAAAGCCGTTAGCTGTAAAAGCTATGACTTGCAATCTGGAAAGGGTATGTATAGACTTATACTCCTCGAATTCCATAATTCAAATTAGTTAGGACTATAAAAATACAAAGGGATCGTTAGATAACAAAATTGAAGCGGGAGGATTTATAAATGAAATAATTAAATATTCAATTTCAATGGTATTTCATTAAGCAAAAAAGCCATAAAGCATCATTTTACAGCGCATTTTAGCAAGTCCTGCCCTTCAATACTACCAATGAAATTGTCTCCTATTTTTGTTGGCCCAACACCAGCTGGAGTTCCTGTGAAAATCAAATCACCTTTGCCGATCAGGAAATATTTAGATACATGAGCAATTATATGAGCAAAGGAGAAGATCATATCATTTGATTGTCCTGTTTGAACAACTTCGCCGTTTCTTGACAATTGAAAACTGATGTTATTGGGATCTTTTAGGCTGCTTTTTTCGATAAAAGTTCCAACAGGAGCGGAGCCATTAAAGGCTTTGGCAATTTCCCATGGATGTCCTTTCTCTTTGCACCTTTTTTGAACATCTCTTGCAGTAAAGTCAATTCCCATTGTAATTTCTTCAAAATAGGTATGGCCGTATCTTTCTTGAATGTTTTTGCCATTTTTGCACATTTTCAGGACTATTTCACCCTCATAATGAACATCTTCTGAGAAATCAGGATAAAAAAATGGCTTGTTTTTATAAAGCAAGGCAGTAGGATACTTTGAGAATACCAAAGGTTGCTTGGGAACGGGATTGTTCAATTCCTTGGCATGGTCCACATAATTTCTACCAATGCAAAAGATCTTCATTACTTCTTAGGGTTTTTAGTTGAATTCTCATTCGAGTTCTTATTCGAGCTCTTATTCGAATTTTTATTTGAATTTTTATTATAATGATTCATCGCTCTTTCAATTCCGATCGTACCAAAGGCTTCAATAATACCATCTGTTTGAACTAAAAATTCAGATAACTCTGCAAATTCATCATTGCTCCATTTACCTAAAACGAATTTGACCTGCTGGCCTCGTGGGAAATTATTGCCTATTCCAAATTTTAACCTTGGGTAGTTTCCACCTCCCAGATACTTATCAATATCTTTCAAGCCATTGTGTCCAGCTGGATTTCCTTTCTTTTTTAGTCGCAATTTACCGAAAGGCAGACTTAGATCGTCTAGGGCTACCAACACATTTTCTTGCTTTATTTTGTGTTGATCCATCCAATATTTCACAGCTTTTCCGCTTAAATTCATAAAAGTGGTGGGCTTGATCAAGATGAAAGTTCGGCCTTTAAACTTAAATTCAGCAACATAGGCCAATCGATCTTGTTTGAATTGGCAATCAAATTTACGAGCCAGGTGGTCGACTATTTCAAAGCCAATATTGTGTCTGGTCTCGTCATATTCAGGGCCAATATTTCCAAGACCTGCTATTAAATATTTCACTTCTGGTATATTTTGTTCTTCAGAATGTTCCTCGGATTGAGTTACGGAATGTTTTTCAATTGTGTCGTTTTTATTGGGAGAAGACTTTTTAATTTCCTCTTCTTTTGCTTTGACGAACAATCTCTTTAGAAATTTAAACATCCTTTTGAATTTTATGAAATTTTTGGTTCAATTAGAATAGGCTCAGGTAGAAATTCATAAAAAAAACCATACATCCAAAGTAGAACTTCAAATGTATGGTTGGTTTTTTGTTTTGTTAAATCGTTGTTTAAGCTACAAGCTTGTCTCTTCTTAATGAAGAAAAGCCTGAAAACAATTTTACGATTACTCTGCCGCGGCTTCTGCTCCTTCTGCTGCTTCTGCTCCTTCTGCTACTGCTTCTTCTGCTGCTGCTGCAGATTTCAATGCTCTTGGAATTTCAACTGAACAAATTGGCACACCATCGTTGATAATAAATTCTAGATTGTCGTATCCAACTATTTCCCCTACTTTAATAGACTTCCCTAATACTAATTCAGTTACATCTATCTTGATATCTGGAACTAGGTTTGCAGGCGTAGCCTTAACTTTTAGCTTACGAAGCTTAGTCATCAAAGTACCACCGGCTTTTACACCTTCAGCCAAACCTTCAAGTTTCACAGGAATTTCAACTGTCATTTTACGACCGTCTTGCAATTCCTGAAAATCCATGTGCATAACTTCATCAGTTACTGGGTGGAATTGAGTTTCCTTAACAATCGCTTGATGAGCTGCTCCGCCAACGTTTACATCAACAACATAGAAATTCGGAGTGTAAACAACTTTTCTAGCTTCCAATTTGGAAATTGAAAAGTGCTTTGTTTCGCTACCTCCATAAATAACACAAGGGATTTTTCCCTCTTTTCTAATTGCTGCAGTTGCTTTTCTGCCGAGGTCTTCTCTATCCTCTACTTCTAAACTTATCGTATTCATTTTAATTTATTTTTTTTTCGTTTTTTTATTTTTCAATCAACAAACAGAGAACTGATTGATCGGTACTCTGTTGTGTATTTAAATGCTGTAGCGAATAGTGAAGCCACAGACATGACCTTTATTTTATCAGATTTTTGCTTGATTGGAATGGTATCACAAACCACTAATTCCTTTATCGCGCTTTTTTCAATATTAGTATAAGCATCTCCGGACATTACAGGATGAGTGCAATAAGCCCTAACGCTTTTAGCTCCTTTATTAATCATTATATCTGCAGCATTGCAAATAGTCGAAGCTGTATCAATAATATCGTCGATGACAATGACATGTTTGTCTTTTACATCTCCAATTACCTGCATCCCTGCAATTTCATTGGCCCTTTTACGATGCTTGTCGCAAATAACCATTTCAGCATCAAAACGAGCAGCAAATTTTCTGACTCTTTTAGAGCTGCCCACATCAGGCGCTGCGAAAATCACATCGTCCAAGTTCAAATTCAAATTCCTGATATGAGGAACAAAAACTGCTGAACTATCTAAATGATCAACAGGAATGTCAAAAAATCCCTGAATTTGAGGTGCATGCAAATCCATTGTCATGACTTTGTCTGCACCAGCTGCAACCAAAAGATTGGCAACTAATTTTGCTCCAATCGGAACCCTCGGCTTGTCTTTTCTATCCTGTCTGGCAAATCCAAAATAAGGAATTACTGCACTGACATAGTTGGCTGAAGCTCTTTTAGCAGCATCTATCATCATCATCAGTTCCATTAAATTCTGAGTAGGTGCAAAAGTTGATTGTACGAAAAATACCGCGCAACCTCTTACAGACTCCAGAATATTAGGCTGAAATTCACCATCACTAAATCTTTCAAAGACCAGATTTCCAAGCGGTTGTCCATATTCCTCAGCTATTTTCTCTGCCAAATCTCTTGTAGCAGTACCAGAAAATATTTTAACATTATTTGAAGACATCATGGGTCTCTTGAAAATTAGTGTGCAAAGATACAATTTTATCCATAAAAAATTAATTTGATTGTTTTTTTTCTTTATATGAAAAGCCTTGTTTCTATAGCTAAAGGCCTAGCTCTGTCAATACTTTGGTCCAATTTGGTCCAAGACAGGCTTCGGCTTTATCTTGCATTTATGTAAACAGACATTAAAATCGGGCATTTTTCGATCTGTTTATAGATTTTTACGATGAAATATTTCTTAAGTTATAAGTTCATCGATCGAGCGCTAGTCCAAAAACAACTCAGCTGTTATTCTGTCTGCTTCCAACATTCCAGTTGGATTGAGCTTTAAAACTCCTTGATTTTGAATCATTTTACCTGAATTCTGAAATGGAATGGAATTTAACAAAAGGTCTTCCAATTTCTCTTTCCCAAATCTTTCCTCGATGATTTTTAGATCAATTCCCCATACTGTGCGAAGAGATACCATCAAAAATTCATTGTATTGTTGAATTTCGCTAAGGATTTCTCTTTCCATCGGTACTTTCCCCGTTTTTATCGATTGAATGTATTTGGCATTATTCGCTATGTTCCATTGCCTGAAATTGCTTTGATGTGAATGTGCTGCTGGCCCCAAACCCAAATAGGCCGCTCCTTTCCAATAGCTTGAATTGTGTCTTGATCTTTTACCAGGTAAAGCAAAATTGGACACCTCATAATGTTCATATCCCGAATGTCTCATAAAATCCATTAGTAAAATCATTTGACTTCTGGCTTGTTCGTCATTCAAGGCTTGGCTTTTGCCTGTTTTGATGAAATGATCGAGTGCCGTGGATTCTTCAACCGTCAGCGCATAGGCGGAAAGGTGTGTGATTTTGTTTTCATGAAATTTGTTGAGGTTTTCAAGCCACAATTCATCGCTCAATCCTGGTGTGCCGTATATCAAGTCGATGTTTAGGTTTTCAAATCCAGCTGATTGGACTTTTTCTATGCAATCGCTTGCTTCAATGGCATTGTGCGCTCGATTCATGTATTTTAGATCGGCCTCATGGAAGGATTGGATGCCAATGGACAATCGGTTTACAGGGCTGTTTTTTAATATTGAAATATTGTCAGCATTCAAATCATCTGGATTCGCTTCTAAGGTGATTTCAGGATCGCTGCTAATCGTGAAATGTTTTTGGATTTGATTGAAAATTTCATCCAAGTCTTTTTCTGACAATAGGGAAGGCGTGCCTCCTCCGAAATAGATGGTTTCCACCATTTCACCCGACAAAAAGTTTTTTTGCAATTCAATTTCAAGAATCAAAGCCGATATCAAATCATTTTTTAGCTTTAGGGACGTTGAAAAGAAGAAATTACAATAGTGACAGGCCTGTTTGCAAAAAGGTATGTGAATGTATATGCCTGCCATTGTTGTAGATTTTATCGATTGTCGACTGAACCTTAGATTTTAAATTAATTATCGTCCTTCAAAATTAGGTATTATTTCAATAAAGCTCTTACATAAATTTTTGCTGCATAAAATAGGCTGTCTTTTGCTGTTGTCAACAAAAGTGTTGCCTAATATGCGCTGTCTTTTACTATTGTCACCAAAAGTGTTGCCTAATATGCGCTGTCTTTTGGTGTTATCACCAAAAGTGCTATCACCAAAAGTGTTGCGTAATATGCGCTGTCATTTGGTGTTATCACCAAAAGTGCTATCACCAAAAGTGTTGCGTGATATGAAATTGCCCTGCTGTCTTTTGGTGTTATCACCAAAAGTGTTGCGTGATATGAAATTACCCTTAACTTTCTTAGCCTTTCTTTTAACGCTGTCACCAAAAATGATGGGACAGGATTTTGAAGTGAAATGGATGGGCAATGATGCTGAGG
>CALBCY010000268.1 GCA_937927195.1 uncultured Chitinophagales bacterium | reverse complement strand
TCGGTGAATAACTCACACCTGTTGTCAATCTTATTCGATGAAATCCAAAGGGTACAAATTTTCCAAGATAATTGCCCCGATCATCATAAATCTTAATTGGATTTCCTCCAATATTATAAAAAAGAGCAGTCGAAAAAAATGGTTTCAATTTAATGCTTTTTATAAAATGTTCAGACTTAGTTTGAATCCTGAAAACATAAATTAATCTTGCTCTATATTTTGTTTCGTTTTTTCCGTGATATTCTAATAGCAACGAGTTACTTATCGAATTTTTTTCTCTTTTTTTTCGGAGGCTTACTAATCCACCTATCCGGAATTTGTGGGATTTTTCACCATTACTTCTAAAGCCCAGAGAGTGTCTATAATAACCACTGACTTTTATTTTTTTTTCTATTCTGTAATTTATTGAAAGCCCACTTTGTATAAACGATAATCTTGCTGGAGAGAAATTAAAGCCATAAGATTGTCCGACAGAAATGTTCAGCTTTTTTGAGGGGGAGACAGAAAGACCAATATTATCCCACGATTTAAGCTGTTGCCCATGTGCAATTCCTTTAAGGAAAAGCAACGAGAAAAATAGAATTAATATTTGACACTTGTTTTTCAAATCTTCTTATTAGTACATATAGTTTTGGTACCACAAATAGTATAAAAATATTAGTAGTAAATAAGAGGGGCAAATAAAAAGAGGGGGGATTATATATTTTTCCTATTGGGTAAAAAGTCTGTGATAAAAGGGATTAACACCTAACATCCATAATGGGACTGGAATTTTCAATAAGGTTGCATTGAAATTATTTATTTGCCTAATTATTTTATAAAATTTGAACAGGCTCTTTCTTTATTTTAAGATTTTGATAAGGATAGTTTGATTGTTCTAATCATTCAATAAAAAAAAGCTAATAGTCAGCAGAATACAATTGAAGATTTAAAGCAATGGCAAAATCAATTTTACGGGTTTGTTTGTTCTCAAATGCAACCTCGCAGGTACTTTGTGTCCCTTATAATCATAGTATTAAACAATGGTAAATAATTGCAAATAAGAATTAATATAAAATGTGGTAAAAAGAATAAATTGATAGATAGAAAGTATTTTTTGATGAGATTCTGTATTCTTTGCCTTGTAATCTTTGGTAACAATATTATTGCTACGGCTAATTCTTTTTTGCTGGATACTAAAGTAAACCTTGACCTCAATGGACTTCAAACAGGTCAGGAAACATATACTTATAATTCTCTCTGTCAAAGATCTGTCTCCACTTACCAAATTTGGTCTGGATCCTCTTGGGTCAATGACAAACAATATATTTACAATTACGATGCTGCTGGAAATTTAACCTATCGCCTTAGGAAAGATTGGAATGGAACTGCTTGGGTCAATAAATACCAATACAGCAATAATTATGATGCTTTCGGAAACAGACTGGAAAGTATTCGCCAGACTTGGAATGGAACCGCATGGATCAATAGTGTACGATATACCTACGCTTATGATGCCAATTTCAATTTGATTGAAAGGATAAAGTTTGTTTGGAATGGTGCGTCTTGGGTTTTTGATGCAAAAAATGAAAATACCTATGATGCCAATTCAAACAGAATTCTAAACATCGTTTATTTCTGGAATGGAACTGCTTGGCAGGAAGAAACTCAATATGAATATTATTATAATGTTCAAAATCAGTTGATTTTAAGGGAAAAATCAATTATTAGTGGGGCAAGTTGGCTCTTGGATTCTAAAACAGAATATGAGTACAACGCAGATGGAAATTTAACGGTTGAGTTGGATTCTGATTGGTTTGGCTTTTGGTTGTTTGTTGACAGTACCGAATATTCTTATACTGAAAATAGTTTATGTCTGGAAAGTGAACCCTGTACTGACAATGACCCCTGCACTGAAAATGATCAACAAATAATTTTTATTAGTGATGGTAGCATTTGCGAGCCCTGCGCAGGAGTTTTTGCAGATGTTGACAATGATGGAATCTGTGATAATGATGATCAATGCCCCAATTTCGATGATAATCTAATCGGGACATCTTGCGACGATGGCGATGCAACAACCCTAAACGATGAAATAGACGGAAGCTGTAATTGTGTCGGAACGCTAGATCCGACTTTCTGCACTGTTCAAAACTTATACATAGGTGACGCCTGCGACGATGGTGATGCGACCACTTTGAACGATGAAATAGATGGATCGTGTAATTGTGTTGGGACGCTTGATCCAACCTTCTGCGCAGGACAAAACTTATACATAGGCGATGCCTGCGACGATGGTGATGCGACCACTTTGAATGATGAAATAGATGGAAGCTGCAACTGTGTCGGGACCTTAGATCCCACATATTGTATTTCACAAAACTTATACATAGGCGATGCTTGCGATGATGGTGATGCGACCACTTTGAACGATGAAATAAACTCGTCCTGTGATTGTGTGGGCACTCCAGATCCGACTTTCTGTGCGGGGCAAAATTTATATATAGGTGATGCTTGTGATGATGGAGACGCCACGACTTTGAATGATGCGATTAATACATCCTGCGATTGTGAAGGAACACTTGATGCTAATTTCTGTCCAGGATTTAATCTTTATATAGGCGATGCTTGCGACGATGGTGAAGCTACAACCTTAAATGATGAAATAGATGGAAGCTGCAACTGTGTTGGCACACCCGATCCGACCTTCTGCGCCGTTCAAAACCTATACATCGGTGACGCTTGTGACGATGGCGTAGCCTTGACTCTGAATGACGCGATAAATTCGTCTTGTGATTGTGTAGGAACACTTGATCCGACTTATTGCCCAGACTTGGATCTGTTTATTGGTGAGGTTTGTTTTAATACAGATGAAATAGTGAATGATAATTGTCAATGTGAAAAGGCTAATAATCCCGTTTTAGTGCCAAATACATTTAGTCCAAACAATGATGGAAGGAACGATTTCTTGTGTGTCTTATCAAACTATAATGCGCTTGTGATTTCAGCCTTTACTATTTATAATCGTTGGGGGCAAATAGTCTATCACAATGAACGATTTGAACCCAATAATTTGGAATTCGCTTGGGATGGCACTTTGAATAATGAGTTGCAAGGAATGGGCGTTTATTCCTATTATTTGATATACACTTTTGAAGATCAACAGAATCAAATATATACTGGTAGTTTCCTTTTGTTGAGATAAAATACCCAATTAATGATAATGAAAAAATATTTACAAATATTAGCTATAATATCCGTCATTGGCTTTTGGTCATGCGGCCAGGAATTGTTGATACCTATTCCAGAACCAACTTTTTTAGTTGAAGAAATAAATGTTAATGATATTCCAATGAGGAAAATATCTGGCTTAATAAACAAGGAATTTACGCTCGTGGAGGATTCGGTTTATTTGTTGGATGGCCTTGTTACAGTAGCTGAGAATAATGTGCTTACAATTGAGCCGGGAACTTTGATTTATGTGTCGGTAGACAATGTTTCAGGACTTGTACTTGAAAGAAAAGCTAAAATTGATTGTGAGGGAACTCAAGATAAACCTATAGTTTTTACATCTCTTAATAAAATCAATGATCAGGCGAAACCTGGCGATTGGTATGGAGTGCACATAAACGGACAAGCCGCCCTGAATTCTAGAACAAGTATTCTCGTTAATTATATCGGAAAATATGGCCGAACTGATGAAGGTGTTCCTGAAGATGATTCTGGTGTGTTTTCGTTTGTTCGAATAGAATTTGCAGGAAAGGAAGTCGCAGGAGTATCTGGTGCCTTCAATTTAAATGGATTGGGGTCTGCTTCTCAAATAGATCATGTTCAAGTTTACCAGTCTTCAGGAAATGGGATTAGAATCCGTGGAGGAACAGTCTCTATGAAATATCTGATTGCCAATAAATCTGTTGGCACAGGAATACGCTGGGACAATGGCTGGACGGGCAATGGACAATTCTGGATCAGTGAAATGTTGAGTACAGATTCTCTTTCTACAACTTGTCTCAGAGGAGGCAGCAATAGTGTAAATGAATTGCCAGTCTCTTCACCCAATCTGTCAAACCTCAGTATTATAAGTGATGGGGCATTTACAACAAGAGGGATAAGGTTAAGAGATTTTACACAGGCTGGAATATTCAATTCTATCATTTACAACACCAATAGAGGACTAAGAGTGGATACCCCAATCGAATCATTGTCGGCTAATGAAATAGTGTTTCAAAACAACAGCCTGTTTCTGAATGAAACCACTTATTTTGATAATTCTACTAGCAATGCTTCCTTTTTTGCGGAGCAGGAGTTTAATAATATCGAGGAGGCAATTTCGCTTGATGGTTTAGTTGGAAGCAGTAATACAAATCCTTTAAGTCTTTCGGGAATTGATCCTTGGTTTGACGAAGTTTTTTATAGGGGAGCGATTAATGGAATAGAGAATGATTGGACTTTAAACTGGGTAAAGAAATGAGAAAAATAAAAACATACTCGAAATGGGTGTTCTTGCTGATTGGCTTAGCCTTTTGCAGTGGGGAAGTGTTAGGGCAAGATCTGTCAGATGATTTTAAAGTTTTTAGTGGACTCACTTTAAATTATAAACTCAACAAAGTCTCGAGAATTTCTGCTTCTGCGATGGGGATTTATGATCCTAATATTAGTGAACTTTCCTATTATCAATATGGACTGAAATACAGACATAGAGTAGGGGCTAACTCTTATTTATCTGCAAAGTTTGACTTGGTTCAAATTAGTGAGAGAGATACAAATTCTTATAAAGGATACAAAAGAATAGGCCTTCAATATATGCACAGAGCCAGATTTAAAAGATTTCCAATGACAAACTCAATCGTCGCAGAACTCTTTCTTCCCGGCTTTAGTAAATACCAAGCTCGATTTTTCTATGAAGGTAATTTAGAATGGAAAATAAAAAAGATGCCTTGGAGGTTGCGTCCGTTTACAAAGTTCAAATTGTACTATTACAGTGGAGGTAGGTACACTAAATATTATAACGAAAAAAACGAGCTAGTTGCATTTAAATCTCCTAATGATTTTCACAGATGGCGTTGGTTTTGGGGATTGAAATTTCAACCAGCAAAATCACTAAATGTCAGCCTTTCATATTTCTGGAATGAAGAGTTCAACGCAAGGCTTAACAATAACAGCGATATAAATATTTACAATAAAGACCAAACAGGAATTGTTTTGCCTTTCAATAGTTATGGTGGCGTCAATGTGGCCATTTCATACACAATAAGAAACAAAAAAAAATCAACCAAAACTAAAAAATAATAAAATGAAAAAAGGAATCTGCACAAGAGGAACCGAATATCATTCACTTGATAATTCCATTATTTCAGGCTACACTCCCAAAGCTGGTGACCTCGCCTTGTTCGAAGTGATAGAGTTGGGAAAGCATACCAGTATTCAAGGTGTGTCAGGTAATAATAGTTACCTCTTTCCCGGAGATGAGTTTTTGGCAGTATTCGGTAACAGATATGCTACTGAACAATTTGAGGGATATGTCCCATCAAAACCTACAATTGATCTCGAAATTTTAGGCAAAGGCGGAGTTGTTGGTGTAATGAAAAGTATGCACTACAAATTCGAAGACATTGGAACCACCAAAATTCGGTTGAAAGCCTTTGCCGTAGACGAGGAAAAAAAAGTAGTTAATTCTATTTATTTCAACAAGGAAAGAAAAAACTTTAATCCCAATAGCGAGGTTTTTAACAATAAAATAATTTTGTCTTTGGGTGGAAGCATGGATTCTGGGAAAACGACCACTGCTGCCTTTTTGGCAAGGGCCATTTCAAAAAGAAACAAAAAAGTTGCTTTTATAAAATTGACCGGAACATATTATACCAAAGACAGTCATTTTGTTAGGGACTGTGGTGCTGCTACTGCCATAGATTTTGGTCTGGCCGGATATCCATCTACCTTTTTGACAAGTGAAAAAGACTTGCTTAATTTGTATCAATACTTGATAGAAGAAGTCGCTACTCAAAACCCAGATTATATAGTCATGGAAATTGCTGATGGAATTCTACAACAAGAAACGGAAATGCTGATCAAAAATAAAGCCTTTAAAAGCACGATCGATTCAGTCATTTTTTCTGCCGTCGATAGTTTGAGTGCACTTTATGGTTTAGAAAAATTAGGCCAACTTGGCCTTCCGCCATTTGCTTTGAGCGGACTGTTTACAGCCAGCCCCCTCCTGCAAAAAGAAGTGGAAGCAAGAACCAGAACGACAGTTTTAAATCTTGAACAATTAGAGAAATTTGATATAAACTCAATCGACAACCAATTGCTTCAAGCAATTTAAAGCTGATTTTATTTGTTTTTAGTTTCTTTTAGCTCTATTTTTTCAATCTTATCACGATATTTTGATGAATAAGTAGTACTAAACAGAGATGAGTAATAATTTTGCCGTTATCATACATGGAGGATCAGGGAATATCAATGCAGAAAAACTGCATGGACAGAAACGCTATGAGTATTTGACAGAATTAAAGGAATCTATTGATAAGGCCTATTTAATTTTAGAAAATGGAGGAAGTTCTATAAATGCAGTAACAGAAGCGATTTGCCATTTGGAAGATTGCCCTCTGTTTAATGCTGGCAAGGGTTCTGTATTCAATTCTTTGGGTGAAATTGAAATGGATGCTTCAATTATGGATGGTTGTGAAATGCAGGCAGGTGCCGTGACAAATGTCCAACTTGTGAAAAATCCAATTTTATTAGCGAAAGAAATAATGAATCATTCTAAACACATTCTTTTAAGCGGAGAAGGAGCGGCACATTTTGCCTTAAAGCAAAAATTGAAAATCATGCCCAAAGAGTATTTTGAAACTGAAATGCGGAGAAAGAAATATCTGAAAGCAAAGAAAAGAGACAAGGTCGAATTGGATCACGATGAAAGGGTTCATAAAGAGAAAGTTCGCGATAAGAAAGCTCGAAATGAGAAAATTAAGGAGTCGCAGGGTGAAATTACAGATGGTGTTAAGGATGAAAAAATGGGAACTGTAGGAGCAGTAGCTATCGATAAATCTGGCAATATCGCCGCGGGAACATCAACCGGCGGCTTGAATTATAAAAAGTTTGGCCGCATCGGAGATTCAGCTATAATTGGTTCTGGAACCTTTGCAGAGAACGCCTCTTGTGGAATATCTTGTACCGGCTTAGGGGAATATTTCATGATCACATCAGCAGCACATGAAGTTGCTGCTTTAATGAAATATAAACAACTTTCACTCAAGGATGCTATTCAAAACGTTTTGTTCGAACAAGTTGAACCACTCGGCGGTCGAGGTGGAATTATTGCAATAGACCATAAAGGAAATGTTGAATATGGGTTTACAACCACAGGAATGTTTCGGGCATATAAATCATCTGACGGTAGTCAAGAAGCTAAAATTTTTCGATAAAAAAAACTTGAAACAAATATGCAGACAAATAAGCAGATATTTAATCAAATCACAAATACCAAATAAACTTGTCTTTCCAACTGGTACTTTCTTTTATTGAACAAAATAAACTCAAAAGCCTGGGAATAATTTTCCTTGGATTTTTCACTAATATTTTTACCATTCTTATCAATGTTAGTATTGGAAAGTATTACGAATTGGTTTTCGGTTACAATTCAAAAAGGTCTCAAGTCTTGAATATGTTTCCAGATAACTGGACGAATACAGTAGTTAGTTTCCTGATCTTTTTTGCTGTTCTAATTGTCTTTCGTTTCCTTTTCTTCTTTCTATATAAAAATGTTTTTCGGACTCAGGGTGAAATATTTATTAAGTCCATAAAAGATAAATTGTTCGAACATCAATTGGCCATTGAATATGATATTTATCATACCCAAGGAACCGATAAATACCTGCTTCGGTATTCTGGAGATATTAATAGCCTGAAGAATTTGTACCTAAAAGGTTCTATCTCTGTTGTTGTTGACATCCTTATCTTAATTGTTGCATTTTTTGTTTTGTATAAATTGAATAGTCAGGGCGCTTTTGTGGTCTTTTTGGGCAGTTTGGTGTCTTATTTTCTTGTCTATTTCTTTAACAAGAAGATTGAGTTTTATTCCATCTTAAAAAGAAATGAAAGTTCTGGTCAGCTTGGTTTTGTCAACAGAACATTGAAATCTATTTTGTCAATTGCCAGCTTTGGGAAAAGGGCTTCAGAGTTGAAAAAGTTTAGTAAACGGACTGAAAAAGTTAAAGGACACGCAGAAAAATTTATCTTCTGGGATGCTATTAATCGTGGCTTTGTAAACTTTGTTCAATTCTTTGTTTTGCTATTTGTCTTATATCTATTTCACAAAAACAGTCTTGACTCCGGACAGCAAATTTCTGGTGGTGAACTCATCGGTTTTATCTTGCTTTATATAACCATTATCCCAATAATTAGAAGAGTTTATGGATTGGCAACGGTTTACAAAATGGGATTTATCTCACTAAATAAATTACATGATATTTTAGATTTGCCAATAGAGAATGAAATAGAAGGGGCACAATTAAAGGTTAATAAACCGAGGTTGGTTCTTCAAGATTTTTCAATTGGAAATTCTCCCTTTATTAATTTTATTTCAGTCAAAGGTGAAATAGGTGTTTTGCAAATTCCAAGCGATGTAAAAATAATAGAATTAATAAAGGCCTTTTTGAGAATAGAAGATAATTATAAAGGTGAAATACTGATCAATAAACACAATATAAAAGAGTATTCAAAGCAATCTGTTCGCAAGAGCATGGCTTTGATTTCTTCTCAATTGCCTCTAATAGGGAGAAGGGTGAAAGAGGCTATTTCTTATTCTTCCAGAAGGGTAAATGCAGAAAAAGCCTTGCCATTATTGAATAGAATTCAAGATGAATTCAAGGTGTCAAATAAGATGGAATTAAATGATTTTATTGGTTCCAATGGTTCACAGTTGGACGCCCTTCAAATAGAAATTCTGGCTTTGGCTCGGGGTCTGCTTTCCGAGCGTAAATTGCTGATAATAGACCGACTGCCTATCTTGTCAAATATTAATAGAGCAGGATTAAATAAGCTTTTAAATGAAACTGGGCATGTTGTTGTTTTTCTGGAACGTGAATCTCAAACCAGTTCTGATTTCTTGATTTATGAATTTGATTGAAATCTATGAAGTACTGACAGTCCATCACAACTCCCCAACCTTCTCCAATACCCAACTCTGATCAACCAATTCATTTATCTTAGTTATTTCAGTTTTAAACTCCTCCCGTTTTTCTTTACTGGCCACCTTCAATTTGACCAGTTGCTTTACAGCTTTGATCAATGCCAAATAACTCTTCTGATGGTAATTCAAACTTTGCTTTCGACGGAGAAAAATTTTGAAACTGTCCAAAAAGGAAATGAGCGTTTCGGTTTCATCCAATTCATAGTAAGTCTTCAACAATAAAACTTTTGCATCCAACTCTAAAAAAAGTTCATGATATTCTACTTGTAAAAGTGATTGGATGACTTTTTCAAATGCCCTTTGACTGAAATACAATCGCGATAAGTTGAAAGCATAAACCGACTCTTTAAATTCTATAGAAAGATGATTCTGATATTGTTCAATAAATTGTTCCGTCCAGTCAAATTGTTCCAATCTTATTCCGAGCGTGACGATGTTTTTGTAAGTGAATGGTGAAATAATATTTTTCTCTAAAAAACTCTCACTGTCCATTTCCATTTTATACAAATCGAACAATTCATTTAAGTATTTAACATCACCTTTGTTCTGGTTGGCCTTTTTTATGATGTAATTTCTTGAAAAAATAAACATGTCTTTTAACTCATCGCTTTCAAAAAGTACTGCATTCTGCAAGAGAATTTTTTTCATTTTTTCGAAATGATCGTAATTGTCAAAATCCAATAAGCTCAAAAGGACATTGTGGTAAAAGGCGATCATGGGTACCGCATTGTAATCATGGTTTTTGAGGTGCTCCAGTATTTCTTCGATCAAAGGAAGTGTATAATCTCGCTTGCTCAGGTTTTGGTAATTAACAATCAAACAACAACATTTCAATTTGTTACACAAGTAAAAAGCATCCAACTTATCTGACAAGATTTGCAAATTGGGCTCAATATTTCTGTTGTGCCGTTGATCTAAATTAAAGGAAACTTCCTGCTCAATCTGAAATTCATTGTAAAAATAGTGGAGGTTCTGTTCTTGGTTTTTGCTCTTTTGTTTCCTTATGTTCTTCAGGTGATTGTCAAAGTGCTTGTCC
This sequence comes from uncultured Chitinophagales bacterium, assembly GCA_937927195.1. Lineage (GTDB taxonomy): Bacteria > Bacteroidota > Bacteroidia > Chitinophagales > UBA2359 > JAHDGP01. The sequence continues at coordinate 4,962 of CALBCY010000268.1, read as the reverse complement.
AATTGATTTTCTCTGTAAAATTGTAGTTCATACAAAGCCTTGTCTTTCGCATTCTTTGTCATTTGGTACCAACTGATGTAATCTCGACAAACCTTAAACAAGTCCGACATGATCCTGCGCATTCTAACATCGTTGTATGGTTTCTTAGCAAACAGATGTTTCCAAGCCACTTGTTTTATCAATCTTCCAGAATCCATTTTATGAGCATTGTTTAAAATATAGGCACATAAATCTGTTACTGCTTTTTGTTCATTGTGAAATGGAGATTCGACAAATGATTTAAGCGCTTTGTATTGGTTTTTATCTAGTTTTTTTAATAATCCAATGAGTTTACTGTTATTCAAGGCAATTAATTTAAAAACCATGGAAATTCATAACTCACAATATGTTATTGATAATGAGTGTAGTAGGTTTGTTTATAAATAATTTGAGCTCACAAATTACTAAAATAGTCTTTGTTTTAATAAGCAGAAGGGTTGATTATTGTAACATAATAGAACAAAAACCCCTAAAATCAATATAGATGAAATATTTAGAATACATTTTTAGAATAACTTTCGGCCTGATTTTATGTTGGAATGTTTTAGCAAGCCCGGCCATATTGATTCAAGCACAAGGTTGGCTGGAAACTTATCCTGAACCAGTTGAAGAATTGGTGGATTGGCTGGACTCCCACAATCTTTTCGATGAAATACACAAAACACCTGATGGTTTTATTGGGGAAGGAAACATTTTTTACGAAGAAGCTATTAGTCAAGCTCCTGTGGTTGTAAAAATGGATCAGTTTGGTCAACTTCAGTGGATTAAAGGAGGCTTTATCAATGATTTAAGAACCAATGCATTCATAGATGATGGCGGATCGAACCAATTCTTGACAAGCTTCCCCTATGGTCAGAGCTTGGGATTATATGAGGATTTTGAATACAACATTACAGTGACCAAGCAAGATGATCCCACCAATACACAGATTTTGTCAGGTTATCAAGACTGTGACTCAGATGTACAATGCATGGCTAGTTATCAATTAACTTCAAATTGTATTGATGAGGCAACTTATTCTTTGAGCCTAGAAATGCCAACCTATTTACAAGAACTTTTTACTTTGGAAATTGATGGAGTTGTTCAATTGACCGATATGACAACGGGTGAATATGACTTAGGTCCTTTCAATTCAAATCAGACTTATACGTTTACCATGACCAATCAAACAAACACTGCTTGTTGGTCTTCCAGGACTTATAAAAAAGATTGTTCAGTTTTGTATGACCCTAATTTAAATTATAAGATTTCTTCCTCTTGCACAGATACAGATTCTGTAAGTTTGTATTTACGAAATGATGCACCTTATCCGGTGATATCAGGTTATGATCTTTTAGAAACTGGCGATGGTGGATTTTTGATTGCTCTTAAAGTTACCCATGGCGGTATTTGGTTTAGTGAAAATGTACCCTCTTATAATTATCTTTTAAAATACAATTCGGCTGGTCAATTAGAATGGAAAAAACTGATTAGTGTGTCTGACCTAGATAATTTTTCCAGTTTAAAATTAGCCAAGGCTACAGGTGGAAACTACTTTTTACATTATGTGAATTCCCAAGATTGTCCGGAGAATTGCTCTTCTGAAATAAATTTTTTCGAGATAGATCCCTTTGGAACAGTACTCAATGAATTTGAATTGATGTCTCCGTTTGGCGGAAACAGCTATGGTTTTAATGTTGGCATTAATCCGGATGGACAGTTGGTTTGCGTCCTGCGTCAAGATTGGGGTCTGGTTCAAATGTTTGGAGTAGATACAGACGGTTCAATCCTTTGGACAAATGAAATTATTTCTTCAGAATCTAGTCCATATATAAGCTATGGAACTATTTTTGGTCCTAAATTTGGCAATGATGGAAGTTTTTATGTAGGTTTTAATCGAAACATAGAAGAAGGGGAGCCCCCTTATCCGTTTAGTCCAGTACTTAAGAAATTCGATTTTGCTACAGGCGAGGAAATTTGGGAATACGAAACCAAAATTTTAAGCTTTGAAATTACAGCTGCAAATGAAGTTTATGTAGCATTTCGCAATTATGTACCTGTTACAGATGGAATATCATTCAATCGTTCACTTTTGACAAAATTGGATGCCAATGGGAATGTTTTGGTTGCTGATATTTTAGAAAACTATTATCAACCCTTATTTGAGAATGGAACTTCAATCGCTGCAGTTAACATAAATGATTTTGCTTTTTGTGAGGATGGATCCATCGTTATTGGTGGGACTTACCAAGCCTTAAGCAGTGGAGGAATAACAAGTGGGGGAGATCCTGCCCTTATGAAAATAGATGCCAATGGTGTGGTTTTTTCCAGCCAAGTTTGTGGAACTCTTTATAAAGATGACAACGAAAATTGTATTTGGGATGCAGGTGAAATTGCATTGGCCAATCAGATTGTTGAATTAAATCCAGGTTCACTTTATGCCATCACAGATGCTGAAGGCCAATATTGTTTTGGAATCAATGATGGTTCTTATGAAATGAGTTCCAACCTCAATGACTCGCCACTTTGGGACATCGCTTGCACTGATCCTGCATTCGGATTCACTGCAGGATTATTTGATACCATCAACGATTTCAATCTCGGATACTACCCATTGGTTGATTGTCCTCTGTTGACCGTTTCGTTGGGAACGCCTTTTTTAAGACGTTGTTTCGATAATATTCATTCCGTACAATATTGCAATGAAGGCACAGTGTCGGAAAGTGATGCCAGCATCATCGTTACACTAGATAATTATATTTTATTGGACAGTGCTAGCTTAGAATATGAAGACCTTGGAAATAATATGTATCTGTTTGAATTGGGAAATGTTGAGGTCAATGAATGTGGCTATTTCTACCTTTACGGATCCGTAGACTGTGATGCCCCATTAGAGGCCACAGCTTGTTCTGACGTCCGTATTTATCCAAATGATTTCTGTGGTAATTTGAATGAACTTTGGGATATGTCAGACATCGAAGTCGAAGCAGTTTGCGAGGGGGATTCAGTTGAGTTTATAATCAGAAATATTGGGGAAGAAATGTCTGGGCCTAGAATGTACCGAGTTTATGAAGACAATCTCTTGTCTGCTTTTGGTAACTTTGACTTGATGGCCAATGATGAACTAAGGATCTCTTTGCCAAGTTCACCTTCGACCTATAGAATGACAGCAGAACAATCTCCTTTTTATCCAGAAGACAACAATCCACAAGCCTTTATTGAAATGTGTGGTGAAGGTGATTTCAGCACAGGTTTTATAACAACGGTTCCACAAAATGATTTGGTTCCTTATTATGATATTGAGTGCAGACAGATTTTTGGTTCCTTTGATCCCAATGACAAATTGGTTGTTCCTTCGGGTGTTGGACCAAATCACTTAACGAGTCCCGATGCCAGTTTTGAATACACCATACGATTCCAAAATATTGGAAATGATACAGCTTTCACGGTAGTTGTTTTAGATACTCTTTCCGAGTTTCTTGATGTTTCGAGTTTTTCAAGCGGAGCTAGTTCGCATCCTTATGAAGTTGAGATTTTAGAAGGACGCATTATTAGGTGGGAGTTTGACAATATTTTATTAGTAGACAGTACAACAAACGAACCAGCAAGCAACGGTTTCGTGAGATTCACAATAGATCAAAATGAAGGGAACGAGAATGGGACCCTTATTACAAATAGTGCTGGCATTTATTTCGATTTTAATTTGCCTGTAATAACCCCCACTGTTTTTAATACCATCTCGGATCCTTTATTCGCTGAAATTGATGCATGCGATGACTTTATGGTCAGCCACGATATTATCTGTAATGACTTCAATAGTACTTATAATGTCATATTGACCTTTATGGGTGGAAATGCAGGCTTAAACGGTTACATTGTTTCTAATGAAATTACTGGTGAAATAATTAATGCTGATTCCGATGAACCACTCAATTTAGGTCCTTTTGCCATTGGAACTGGATATAGTTATACCGTATCGGTCAGCAACAATCCAAGTTGCAGTGAGAATGTGTTTATTTCAGTGGTAGATTGTATTACAACGGAGATCGAATTGCTCGCATTCGGTGGTCAGAAAAAAGAGAATTACAATAAAATTTTCTGGACTACAGCAACAGAAAAAGATTTGAGTCATTTCATGCTAGAGAAGTCTGACAATGGAAATGTTTACAATGAAATTTACAGAGTCGAAGCCAAAGGAAACAGTAATGTTGAAGAAGAGTATTCCTTTGCAGATAATCATGATATTTCCGGTAGAAAATATTATCGTCTTACTTGGATCAATACAGATGGTTCTGTCGGTAAATCGAATTCAGTTAACTTGAATAGGACTAAAGGCATTGAGGAACTTGAATTGTACCCCAATCCAGCCAAAGAAAACATTCATTTGATTTTTAGAAGCGCGGCCGATGGTATAGCAGAGATAAACATTTTGGATCCATCCGGGCAGCAACTCATTTCACAAAGCATAGAAAGTAAGCAAGGCGAAAATGAAATTAATATTCAGCTTGGTTCCTTATCAAGTGGTCTCTATTTCATCCAAATCCAGCAAAATGATTCAATTTTGATGCAACGCTTTGTAAAAGAATAATTCATTTATATAAACATACTATACAAGAAAGGGACGTTTTGTAAAGTAAAGGGACTCAGCAAATGGCTTGAGTCCCTTTTTCTATTTTTTCTATGTGAATCTATGTGTTTCAGAAATACAATCTGCACTATGTGAACTATTGTGAACTATGTGTTTCAGAAATACAATCTGTTCTATGTGAACTATTGTGAACTATGTGTTTCAGAAATACAATCTGTTCTACGAGGACTATTGTGAACTATGTGTTTCAGAAATACAATCTACTCTATGTGAACTATTGTGAACTATTTGTTTCAGAAATACAATCTGCTCTATGAGAACAATGTGTTTCAGAAATACAATCTGCTCTACGAGAA